>PXRK01000023.1:48163-115095 GCA_003021015.1 Halobacteriales archaeon QS_4_66_20
GCGAGCTACGTGGCGGACCTCCCCAACGCGGCCGAGGAGGTCGAGGCGACTCTTCTGTACGTCTTCACCGAGGAGGATGCCGGCTCCGAATCGCGTGACGTCACGCGGATCGGATCGATCAAGCGGGCCCGGGAGTACCTCGAAGAGCGCGACGTCACGGTGCGCATCCGCGAGGACAGCGTCGACGCGGTCGACGCCATCCTGAACCAGGCCGACGAGCAGGACGTCGACTCGCTGGTGCTCGGCGGCCGCAAGCGCTCCCCCGCGGGCAAGGCGCTGTTCGGCAGCGTCACCCAGTCGGTCATCCTCAACACGCACCGCCCGGTGGTCGTCACCGGCGGACAGGACGACGACTGATAGTGATCGACGGAGCCGGGAAAAGACAGTCGATTCCAGCAGTGCAGTCAGTTCGGGCGTGAGCGTCGGCCGGCCGGGCTCACATCATGCCGCCCATGCCGCCGCCCATCCCACCCATGCCGCCACCCATGCCGCCGCCGGGGCCGCCGGGCTCTTCCTCGCCCTCGGTCGAGAGGTCGCCGGCGGAGATGATGTCGTCGATCTTGAGCACGAGGTTGGCGGCCTCGCTGGCGGAGGCGACGCCCTGCTTTTTCGCGCCGGGGGTCTCGATGACGCCGGCCTCGAAGGTGTCCTCGATCTCGCCGCTGACGACGTTCAGGCCGGCGCGCTGCTCGCCCTCGCTGTGGGCCGCGCGAAGGTCGACGAGCGTGTCGATGCTGTCGATGCCGGCGTTCTCGGCGAGCACGCGCGGGACGACCTCCAGGGCGTCGGCGAACGCCTCGATGGCGAGCTGTTCGCGGCCGCTGACGCTGTCGGCGTACTCGCGCAGGCGGGCGGCGACCTCGACCTCGGGCGCGCCGCCGCCGGGCAGGGCCTGACCCGTGCTGATGGCGCTGCCGACTACGTCGAGCGCGTCCTCGACGCCGCGCTCCAGTTCGTCGACGACGTGCTCGGTCGAACCGCGGAGCAGCAGTGTCACGCCGTGGGTCCCGTCGCCGGCGCCCTCGACGTAGAACAGCCCCTCGTCCCCGTCGCGGGTGACGCTGCCGTGGCCGAGGTCGTCGGCGCTGGCGGTCGACAGGTCCGAGACGATGTCGGCGCCCAGCACCTCGCGGAGGAACTCCATGTCCGACTTCATCACCCGGCGGACGGCGAGGATGCCCTCCTTGGCGAGGTAGTGCTGGACCATGTCGTCGATGCCTTTCTGGCAGAACACGACGTCGGCGCCGGTCGCGACGATCCGGTCGACCAGCTCCTGGAGCTGCTCTTCCTCCTGGGAGATGAAGTCCTGGATCTGGTCGGGGTCGGTGACGCTGACCTGGGTGTCGACCTCCGCCTCCTCGAGTTCGAGGGCGCTGTCGACGAGCAGGCAGGACGCGTCTTCGACGTCGGTGGGCATGTCATCGTGGACGGGGTCCTTGTCGACGACAGCACCCTCGAGCAGTTCGGAGTCGCCGGCACTGTGGCCGGTCTGGGTCTCAGTTTTCAGGAACGCCAGGTCGACGATCGTCGAGCCGTCGTCGGCCTCGACGGTCACGGCCTGGCAGCTCTCGACGGTCAGCGCCGAGAGCACGTCCTTGTGCTGCTCGGCGCCCTTGCCCGTCATCGATGTCTCGGCGATCTGGCGGAGGGTCTCGGTGTCGTCCTTGTCGATGTCGATCGAGATGTCGTCGATCTCCTCGCGAGCCTGGTCGGCGGCCATGTTGTACCCCTTGATGATCGCCGTCGGGTGGATATCCTGGTCGAGCAGGTCCTCGGCCTCGCCGAGCAGTTCGCCCGCGATGGCGACCGCCGTGGTCGTGCCGTCGCCGGCCTCGTCCTCCTGGGTCTCGGCGACCTCGACGACCATCTCGGCGGTCGGGTTGTCGATGTCCATCTCCTCGAGGATCGTCACCCCGTCGTTGGTGATGACGATGTCGCCCAGGTTGTTGACGAGCATCTTGTCCATCCCTTTCGGCCCGAGTGTCGAGCGTACCGACTCCGCGACGGCGCGGGCCGCGGCGATGTTGTGCTCCTGGGCGCTCTTGTCTTTCATCCGCTGTGCGTCCTCGCCCAGAATAATCATGGGCTGGCCCTGCATCTGCTGCTGACTCATAATCAAGCGAAGATTGCATGTGGTTCTATATAAATCTACGTGTTTGTCGCTCCCCAGCAGGCGGGCCATCAGACGGATTGGCGGAAGAACCGCACGAAGAAGTAGCGTGTGAGCGAGAGACACGTCAACTGATACCACACTATCCAGTCCGACTAGCAGCCATTTTTATACCGGTCTGTCCGGTCGGACAGGCCAGTCTGCGGGGAGCCGCACATCGCCAGCAAACATCCATTGGAGGTATCCGAACACCCCGATCGCGACGAGTCACTGTATGACTGGCAACCTTTCAGTTCGCCAGCCTTCGAGCGGAGTGTGTCGGCGCCGCGCTCGCTGACGCCGTGATTGTCCTGCCACAGTTCGATGCACGTCTCGATCAGCAGGTCCGACAACCGAGGAAAAGGCCTATCCCGGACAGCGACCACAGGGAGGATATGAGCGCGGACGCTCCCGACCTTGCATTCGACGAGCAGTCGTTCCTGCCGGCGGTCGCCCAGGACGCCGACTCCGGCGAGGTGCTGATGCTGGCGTACGTCACGCCGGAGGCACTCGAGCGGACCCGCGAGACCGGGCTGGCCCACTACTACTCCCGCAGCAGGGAGGCGCTCTGGCAGAAAGGCCAGTCCAGCGGGCACGTCCAGCACGTCGAGGAGATCCGTGTCGACTGCGACGGCGACGCCCTCCTCTACCGGGTGGCCCAGGAGGGCGGGGCGTGTCACACCGGCTACGAATCGTGTTTCCACAGATCGATCGACGGCGACACCGTCGGCACGGAGGTGTTCGATCCCGACGATGTCTACGAATAGCGTCGAGAGCGGCCCCGTCGCGGAGCTCGACCAGCGCGAGCAGCGCCTCGAACGCGCCGAGGAGCGCGTCGCGGAGTTCGGCGAGGAGAAGCTCCAGCGGCTGGCGGACGTCTACCACGAGTTCGTCGGCGTCCTCGACCGCTACGAGGACCAAGTTACCGACGACGGCGGCGACATCCAGACCAACATCGAGTTCCAGAGCCAGATCGCCGAGGTGAGCAAGCAGCTCTCCGACGACCTGCTGCTCTCGGAGACGTTCCGGGAGTGCGACGAGTACCTCCAGCAAAAGTGGTTCAGCGAGTCCGACTTCGAGCACGTCTACGAGCAGCTCGACCCGGTGTCGGACCTCGTCGGCCGCCTGGAAGAGCGCGACGCGGCACTGGAGGCGTACCGCGAGACCCGCCGGGACGTCCGGTACCGCATCCGCGAGCTCGACGAGGAGATCAACGAACTGGAGCGGCTCTCGCGGCTCGGCAACGCCGACCTCGACGCCCCGACCGAGCGGCTGCGCGAGCCGATCGAGGCGTACAACGACGCCGTGACCGGGGCGTTCGAGGCGTTCCGGCGGGGGGCGTCGGCCCGCGAGGTGCTCGCGTTCGTCGCGGCCATGGCGGACTACCCGCTGGTGCCGTTCGAGCACCCGCCCGAGGGGCTGCTGCGGTACGTCAGGGAACGGGAGCCGGGCACCGAGACGATCAGCCAGCTGCTGGCATACGCCGACTACTCCCGCTCGAAGCTCGACCACTACGTCGACGATCCGGGCGCGCTGAAAGGGACGATCGGCGGCAAGCAGACGTACCTCGAACGGCTGGACGCCGCCCCGCTGCGGATCGACTGGCCGCCGCCGGCCGCGACCGACCTGGAGTTCCGCTGCGGGGAGCTGACGGCGGCAGTCAACCGGTTCGCGCCCGACGCCGTCGAGCCGCTGCGCGACGTCGCGGCGCTGCCCCGGGAGACGAACTACGAGCGCCTCCGCAACGCCGCACAAGCGCGCGAGGAACTGACCGACGTGGAGCGCGACCGCATCGCCACCGAGGACATCGAGGGTCAGCTCGAAGGGCTCCGCGAGGAACGCGAGCATCTGCAGGGGGCGCTGGACGAGTATCCCGAGCGGTAGCAGGCGGCCAGCGCCGTGACAGGCCGGCTCGTTGCTCTCATAGTGATTGTTGTGATTATTTTCGGAGTCGCATCGCATTCTCGGGAGTGTCACGGGCTGACACCGGCGTCTGATGGGTCGACAGCGGTAACGACTCACAGCAATCACTATCAGGTTCCCGGGGAGCGAGCCTGCGACGGTCCTGGTGCACCGTCGTCGGATCGGACCCACCGGCCGACCGCCGCCGCGTACTTCCGGAGCGACGCCCGGAGCGGATACGAGCTCCCGACCGCCTGGCACCGCCCCGCCGCGACCGCGTCGAGCACGGCGTCGACCGTCTCGTCCGCGGTGCGGACCTCCGTGTAGGCTGTCCCGACCGCCGAAGGGTGGTGCGCGTCGCTCCCGCCGAGTGCGGGGTAGTCGCGTTGCCGCGCGAGCACCGCAGCCCGGCGGTTCTGTACCCCAGTAACTGCCCAGGCGTTGAACGTCTCGATTCCGTCACAGTCGGTGAGGGCACCCCCCTCGACGCCGTGGCGGCTCCGCTGGAACGGGTGGGGGACAACCGCCAGCCCGCCGCGGTCGCGGACCCACTCGACAGTCCGGGCGAACGGACAGCCCGTGGGAGGGTCGGTACTGACGCCGAGCGCGAGCAGGTGCCCGTCAGCAGTCGAGATCTCGACGCCCGGAACGACCAGGACCCCGTATCGGTCCTGGCGAGTGACTGCCCGACGGGCCGCGACGGCGGTGTCGTGGTCGGTGATCGCGACGGCGTCGAGCCCCTGGTCGCGACAGCGAGCGAGCACCGCGTCGACGCTGCCCCGGGCGTCGTAGGACGCGCCGGTGTGGACGTGTGGATCGAACCGGAGGTGAACCCCGCCGCCCATCACAGCGTCCCCGTGAACACGGCGAGACAGCTGAGCGCCAGCGCGACGACGACAAACAGCCCGGCGAGCGCGTGGCTGACGTGGGTCTTGTAGCTCTTGTACCCCGAGACCATCAGCGGACAGGCCGCGACGATGGGGAGCGCGGCCAGCCAGCCGTCGAACCAGGGGACGAACAGCGCGAGGTAGAACGCCGCCAGCACGACGAAGTTGACGTGCACCACCGTCCAGCCGACGTAGTAGCTCGTGTCGCCGGACTCGCCGAACCCTTCGCTCGCGTGCCTGACGAGCCGGAGCCCGCCGAAGCTGAGGATCGCAAACCCCACGACGACCGACATCCACAGCGTCGGCGACAGGGCGACGTGGTACAGCAGCGCCCCCGTCACGAGGTACGCGAACACGTCGATGAACGAGTCGACCTGCCGGCCGAACGGGGAGGAGATACCCCGCTTGCGGGCGTAGTACCCGTCCAGCTTGTCGAAGAGGAACGCCCCGAACATCACGACGATTCCGGCGTGGATCGCCTCCTGTAACAGCAACACTGCGCTCGTCCACGCGAAAAACAGCGCCACGAGGCTCAGGTAATCCGCGCCAGTCAACCGCCCGAGCAACCCCATACCTACCGAACTGTCCCAGCGGCGCTCCGCCTGTGCGGCCACCCGCCGGGAGACGGCGGACGGCAGGAAACTGTCTGACATGCCTTCGTTCCCGGCTACAGCCCGCATCTATATATTTCTGACTTATATATTTATACTCTCGGTACTTATTTATACATATCCATCGAGCGGGCGGCGCTGGTGGCGGACGCGGCCCGCGACCCCGTAGCTGGTGTACCGGGCGGTCGGGCGGAAGCCGAGGGTGGCGAACGCGCGCCGCGAGGGGACGTTGTCGGGTGCGACGAGCGCGGCGATCCGGTCGGCCGACAGGGTGGCCGCGGCGGCGGTGACTCCCCGGGCGACGAGTGCGGTGCCGATCCCCCGGCCACGCTCGGCCGGGGCGACGGCCAGCTGCCAGAGGTAGCTCCCCCCAACGACGAGTCGGCGGCAGAGTTCGGGGACGTAAACGGGGCGATCGGCGAGACAGCAGTGGCCGACGCGTTCCCCATCGCGTTCGGCCAGGACGAGCAGGTCGCCAGGGGCGAGGTGAGCGTCCCGGAGTGCGGGAGGGACGCCGTTGCCGGCCGGCGAGACCCGTACTGTCACGTCCTCGGGTGGATCGGCGATGCCGCGGGCGATGGCAGCCTCCCGTTCGAACCGGTCAAGCTGGGCGAATACGACGCCGGCGTCGGCGACCCGGTCGTAGATGCGCCGGGCGGTCGGGTGTCGGGTCAGTCGCCA
Source organism: Halobacteriales archaeon QS_4_66_20 (assembly GCA_003021015.1). Lineage (GTDB taxonomy): Archaea > Halobacteriota > Halobacteria > Halobacteriales > Haloarculaceae > Halovenus. Next base: position 54,394 of record PXRK01000023.1, read on the forward strand.
GAGGCCGAGCCGAACGTGCAGCGGCGTCTGCGCCATCACCGCCGGGGAGGGGCGCACGCATCAATCCGCTTTCGATACGAAATATTGAGGGGTACGTGGCTCCACGTATGAGTCGTGAGCCCTCCCCAGGAGGCAGTACCATGATGGCGACGACACACGGCCTGTTCGGCGCGTCCGTCGGCGCGGCCGCCGCAGCAGCGCTGGCGCCGGCGCTCGTCCCGGCCGCCGCCGCCGTCGGCTTCCTCGCCGGTGCGCTCCCGGACGTGGACCTCCTGTGGACCCACCGGCGTACCACGCACTACCCGGTGTTCGCGGCCGTCGCGGCTGTCCCGGCGGTCGGGGCGGCGGCGGTGACCGGGACGGGCACCGCAATCCTGGGCGCCGTGGTCGCGCTCGCGCTGGCCGGCCACGCGCAGATGGACGTGTTCGCGGGCGGCGTGGGCGCCGGGCCCGGAAAGACGGGATCGAACCACGGCGTCTACGACCACGTGAGGGGGCGCTGGATACGGCCGCGCCGATGGGTGCGCTACGCCGGTGCGCCGGAGGAACTGGCCCTCGCTGTCCTCGTCACACTGCCCGCCCTCCTCCTCACGACCGGGCCGACGCGGGACGCCCTGGCCGTCGTCCTCGTCCTGTCCGCTGTATTTGTCTACGCTCGAGCGCGAGGCCACGCGTTGTCGGGTGACGATCAGTCGGCAGAGTAAGACACCGCCGGGAGACCGAGCATACGGCGAGCGAAGCGAGCCGTTTCTCCCGCGAGCGAACAGAGTGAGCGAGCGGCCGTTTTCACCCACGTTTTTCGAGGAGTGGTGCCCGCAGCGAACGAAGTAGTTTGTTCAGGTAGCAGAATTTCCATAGGTGAGCGAGGACACCCGACGACGAAAAAGGTGGTCAGAAAATATTGGCCTGCTGGTAGACGGAGATGCCCCGGTCGGTCATCTCGTAGGGTTTCTTCTCGCGGGAGTGGTTGGCGTTGCGGATCTTCTGAATCTCGACGGCCAGGCGGGTCTCCTGGGTCTCGCCGCGGACGTACTGGAGGACGAACACGGCGTCGGTGAGGTACTCGATGATGCCGTGCCGGGAGGCGTAGGGGTTGGACTCGCTGGCCTCGCTGGTGAGGAACGTGGTGACGCCGGCCTTCTTCAGCGCCCGGGTGAAGTCGAACACTTCGGTGCGCCGCCGGGCCTGATCGTCGTACATCATCTCCAGTAGCGAGACGGAGTCGAGCACGAGGCGGTCGGCGGCGAAGTTCTCGATCAGTTCGGGCAACTCGGCCTGGATGTTATCGAGGCTGTTGGCCATCTCGACGGGGTCGAGGTCGACGACGGCGAGCGCCCCCTCGCTCTCGTAGCGGTCGAACTCCCAGCCGCGCTCGCTGGCCGTGCCGATGATCGCCTCGCGGCTCTGCTCCAGCGTGATGAACACCGTGTTCTCGCCGTTGCGGAGCCCGTGGTTGAGAAACTGCAGCCCGAACGTCGTCTTGCCGGTGCCGGCGCTGCCGATGGCGACCATGAGGTGGCGCTCGGGAACGCCGCCCTGGATCATGTTGTCCAGCCCCTCGATGCCGAGGTCGATTCGCGGGATCGCCGTCTCGAACTCCTCGTCGTCGAACTCCGCGTCGCCGCCGGCGCCCTCGAAGGCGCTCGCGAACCCCTCGCTGTCGAACAGCCCGTCTCCGTCGCCGCCGGCGTCCCCGCCGAACGCAGTGCTCTCTATCTCCTCCTCGAATGAACTGCCGTCCCCGAACGTGCCGCCGTCCGCATCGCTCCCGGCCGCGGTGTCGCCGGTCCCGTCCCCCGATGAAGCCCCATCTGCAGGGCTGTCCGCCGCGCGCTCGTCAGACTCGTCGGCGGCCGGTTCACTACCCCCGGAGTGTCCGTCCTCGGCCGGGTCGTCGGCCGGTTCCGCCCCGTCGTCGAACGCGCTCTCGAACCAGTCGTCCCCCCCGGACGTGTCGTCGTCGCTCATCTGGAATACACCGGGTGACGCTGTTGTACTGAGTGGTTATCCTGCGTAGGTATAAAGACTGGGAGGCGATCGCCCAGCCGTGGCCGCTGAGCGCCGCCAGACGGTTTCCCCGGTGGGTGAGCCGGCCCGAAGATAGACTTATGGTCTCGGGCAATAGCGCATCACATGTGTCTTCGGGCAGCGAACCCGCCACAGTACTGGTGGTCGACGACGAGAAGGAAGTCGCCGACGTGTACGTGCTCCGTCTCCGGAAGGAGTACGAAACCCGCGTCGCTTACGGCGGCGAGGAGGCGCTGTCGACACTCGACGGCGACGTGGACGTCGTCCTGCTCGACCGCCGGATGCCGGACGTCTCGGGGGACGAGGTGCTCGAACGCATCCGTGACCGGGGCGACGACTGCCGCGTCATCATACTGACGGCAGTCGATCCCGGGCTCGACATCACCGAGATGCCGTTTGACGACTACCTCTGCAAGCCCGTCGAGAAGGCCGACCTGGTCGAGGCGATCGACCAGCAGCTCGAACTCCAGCGCTACGACGAACAGCTCTCGGCGTATCTGGAGGTCACCTCGAAGCTCGCGCTGCTGGAGTCGGAGCTGTCGAACCGGGAGCTCGACACGAACGGGGACGTGGCGGTGCTCCAAGAGCGGGCGAGCGAACTCAGGGACGAACTCGACGACGGGATCGAGGAGTTCGAGGAGATCGAACGGACGTTCCAGGAGATCGGCCGCTACTCCGGCTAGGTCGCTGCCTGCTCGCCGCGCAGCGTCGCACGGATCTCCGGGATTGCCTCCGGGTTGGCCATGACTGCGAGGGAGTCGCCGGCCTCGATCACCGTCTGGGGCAGCGGGATCGTCATCAGTTCGTCCTCGCGCCCGTGAGCGTAGATGCGCGCCTCGCCGGGCAGTTCCACCTCGACGACACGCGTGCCGATCATCGGCGATCCCTCCGGGATCCGGACGCTCGCAATCGACAGGTCCTTCGTGAGGTCGGCGATGACGTTGAAGTCCCCACCCAGAAGCGCCGTCTTCGCGCCCGCTGCGCCGAGGCGCTCGGGGTAGATCACCTCGTCGACGTCGTCGGTGTACTTCTCGTAGAGGTCGCCGCTGAAGTCCTCGTTGACACGCAGCACTGTCCGGCAGCCGTTCGCTTCGCCGACGACACAGGCCGAGAAGTTGGTGTTGACATCGCTCGTGAGCCCGGCGATGGCGTCGGTGTCCTCGAGCCCCGCCTGGTCGAGCACCCGCTCGTCGGAGCCGTCTCCCTCGACCACGGTGAACTCCTCGCCCCTGGCGCGGTCGACGCGTTCCCTGTCGCGCTCGATGACGATCACCTCGTGCCCTTCGTCCCGGAGCGTCCGGGCGGTCCGCATCCCCACGCGACCGAAACCGACGATGACGAACTTCATGTCCGTGACGTACGCCGGCCTGGGTAAAAACAGTACCCCTCGTCGCGCCCGGTGCTGTCCCGGAGCGATACGCGTTTATCCGTCGGTCCCACAGCATTGAGCGATGAAGGTGACGTTTCTCGGGACGAGCGGGGCGGTTCCCACGACGGAGCGCAACCCCAGCGCGCTGCTGATCGCCCGGGAGGGCGAGCGGCTGCTGTTCGACTGCGGCGAGGGGACCCAGCGCCAGATGATGCGCTACGGCACCGGGTTCGACGTCGGACACGTCTTCGTCACCCACCTCCACGGCGACCACGTCCTCGGTCTCCCGGGGCTGACCCAGACCTGGGAGTTCAACGACCGCGAGACGCCGCTGGCCGTCCACGCCCCGGCGGGCACCCGCAGCAGAGTCGAGACGCTGCTGAGTGCGACGGGCGAACGCCCCTCCTACCCGGTCCGCGTCCACCAGGTCGAACCCGGCGACGTCGTCCTCGACCGCGAGGCCTACGAGGTGCGCGCGTTCGCGGTCGATCACCGGACCGAAGCCGTCGGCTACGCGCTGGTCGAAGACGAGCGCAAAGGCCGGTTCGACCGTCAAAAGGTGGAGGAGGAGTTCAACATTCCGCCGGGGCCGAAGTACTCGACGCTGCACGAGGGCGAGCCGGTCGAACACGACGGTCGCGTGGTCCAGCCCGATGAGGTCGTCGGCCCGCCGCGTCCCGGCCGCCGGATCGTCTACACCGGCGACACCCGCCCGACGCCGGCGACCGTCGACGCCGCCGAGGACGCCGACCTGCTGATCCACGACGGCACGTTCGGCGAGGAACACGGTGAACGCGCCCGGGAGACGGCCCACTCGACGGCCCGCGAAGCGGCCGAAATCGCGGCCGACGCGGGCGCGGCGCGGCTGGCGCTGACGCACGTCTCGACGCGGTACACCGGCCGGACACGCCAGCTCGAAGCCGAAGCTGGCGACGCCTTCGACGGCGAGGTGTTCGTCGCCGACGACGGCATGCAGGCGACGGTCCCGTTCCCCGACGCCGACGACGAGTTCCGGATCGAGCGCGTCGACGTGTAGCTACTCGGGGCCCTCGACCAATCACGGCTCCAGCGCCCGCCGGACCTGCGACGCCAGTTCGGCGAACTGCCGGGCCGGCCGCGAATCGGGTGCCAGCCGCCCGACTGGCTGGCCGGCGCGCTGAGCGCGGGCGACGGCGGCCGAGTCGGGGATGGGCGTCACCGGGCCGTCGAGCGTGGAGGCGATCCGGTCGAGCCCGCCGGCGGCGCCGTCGAAGCGGTCCGGATCGACGCGGTTGAGCGCGACCCGTGCCAGCGGCGTCTCGATCACCCGCGCCAGCTCCCGGGCACGCAGCGCGTCCGCGATCGCCGGGCGCGTGGGCTGGGTGACCAGCAGGCACGCCTCCGCCGCGTACAGCGGCAGGCCGGCGTCGCTGCGGAGCCCGGCCGGCGAGTCGATGACGACCCGGTCGTACGCCGCCGCGACGGCGGTGACAGTCTCGGCCAGTGCGGCGGGGTCGGCAGCCCGCGCCCCCGCGAGCGACCGGCCGCAGGGCAACAGGTCAACGGGCCCCTCCTCGCGGACGGCTTCGAGGGGTGCCGCCCGCCCGGCGAGCACGTCGTGCAGGTCCGGCCCGCGGGTCGCGGGGAGGTCCGCCATGCCGAGGTCGGCGTCGATCACGACTGCGTCGAGTTCCGCCCCCAGGTTGTACGCGACGGTCGACTTCCCGACGCCGCCTTTCCCCGCGGTGACCGCCAGGATCATGTCACCCGTTCGAGCGTCGACAGCGGGATCTCGACGGCCGCCAGCCGGTCGGCGAGCCGCTGCTGGCGCTCCCCGAGCGCCCGGAGGTGGCGCCGATCGGCCTCGAGCTGCGCCCGGAGACGCCGGGCCCCCTCGATCCCGCCGACGGTGTCGACGGCGCCGCGGGCCTCCTCGACGCCGGCCACGTCCGCCAGCCGCTCCGCCTCGGCGAGGCGCTCCTCGACCGCGTCGAGCCAGGGATCGATCGCCGCCGCCGGATCGTCCGCCGTCGCGGTTCCGGCGGCGGTACAACCGCCTCCGTCGGCCTGCGACGCCGAGGGGTCCACGGGAACGACGTCACGCGGTGGCGCGCTCTCCCCGAGCGTCCGGACGATCGCTCGCGGCGAGACGCCGGCTCCGTCGGGCGGCTCGTTGTCGGCGTCGACCGGTTCCAGCCGTGCCGGCGGCTCCTGCGGCGCGGCCGGCGAGGCGTACCCGAGCACGAGCGGGGCGTCCGGCCCGACCCGCCCCTCGAAGCTGGCGCCGTCCCACCCGGCAACGGGGACGCCCTGTCTGCGCGGCGGCCACACCGGCTGCAGCCGGCTGGTCACCCGGATCCACTCCTCGGCCTCGGCGGTCGCGACCAGTTCGACGAGCGTCACCCCGTCGCGTCGCGTCAGGTCCCAGGAAAGCGATGCCATGGGGTGGCTGGTCCCGGCTTCGGATTTAAACCCTCACAACCGGCGCGCCGAGCCAGCGGCTCGCCGCGGCGGCCGACGCGAAACGGTCGCAGGCGAGCACGACCGGCGCCGACAGCGACGCCAGGCGGCCGATCGCCAGCGCGGCGGTAACGGGATCGGCGTCGAAGGGATCGGCGACCTGCTCCGCGCCGGGCGCGTCCGCGACGGCGTCGGCGTAGCGGTCCGCAAGCTGTTCGACGAGATGCGCGCGGGCGTCCCGTTCGAGGTTGGCCAGTTTATCTTCGAGTTTGCGCACGCGCTCGCGCCTATCGCGCCGCTCACGTGCGTGCTCGCGGACCCGCTCGAACCGCTGGCGGGCCGCGAGGCTGTCGGTTTCGGTCTCCGAGAGCTGCCGGACGGCCGACGCGAGTTCCTCGGAGACGGCCGCGGCGTCGCCCCCGTGCTCGCGCGCGGCCTGCAGTTTCCCGCGGACGGTCGCGACCCGCTCCCGCAGCCGCTCGGTTTCAGTGGCCGCCTCCGCGACGGCACGGCGGCGGGATGTGATATCGCCCTCCTCGACACTCGTCGCGGCGAGGCGGTCGCGCACCGACGCCAGCGCGTCGTCGTGGGGCGTCTCCAGCCCCCGCGACCGGGCGGCTCGCGCGAGCGCCGTCCGCGTGCGCAGTCCCATCCCCGGACGGACGTGGCCGACGTGCTCGTGGACCGGGCCGGGTGCCGGCGCGTCGACAGCGACCCGACCGTCGGCCGCCGCGTCCGGCGACCGGACCGCCTCGACGAGGGCTGCCGGATCGACGTCAACGGCGACGGTGACCGCCCGCCCGCACCGGACGGCGTCCCCGATCCGGACGCTGATCGTCGGAACGTTGGCGCCGGCGCCGTCAACGCCAGTCCCAGTCACAGCTCTACCCCCTTCATCGCCTCGGGTGGCGGCAGGTCCCGGCCGTCAGCGAACCGGTCGTAGGGGACGGCGGCGGTCTCCCGGTCCTCGTACGTCCGGGCCGCCTCGCGGACCGCCGGCCGGACCGCCTCGAACTCGTTGAACGGCCGGGTGCGCTCGACCTGGATCGCCTCGCCGTGTTTCTCCCGGAGCCGCAGCGCCTGGAACGCGCCGAACTCGGTGGCCTCGAACAGCGCGACCCGCCCGAACCGCCGCACGACGCTGTCCTCGTGGGCGCGGGCGACGTTCCGCAGGCTCGTCCGCGCCGCCCGGGTGTAGGCGATCACCAGCAGCACACCCCCACCTGCCCGCGTCATCGGATATAAAGTTCAGCGACCGCTTGCCGTGCTCGGCACGTCGAAAACTGACACGGGAGACCAACGAACGCGGCGGTTACCCTTCGAGCAGCGCCCGGGTCTGGACCTCGACGTCGTCTTGAAGGGAGACGCTGGCGTCGAACAGCGACACGATGGCGGCGATCTTCTGGTCGTCGTGGGCGCTGGGGTCGACGTGGAAGTGTGCGCGGGCGCCGGCGGCGTGGACCTGGCCGGTGACCGCGTGCAGGAACTCGTAGGCCGTCTCGTAGTCGACGTACTGGAGCATCGAGGTCAGCGACTCGAAGCAGACCGACACCGGCTCGTCCCACTCGGAGAGGAACTTGCCGATCTCGATGCCAAGCCCCGTCAGATCGCTCGCCGTCGAGACGTTCTCGGTCACGATATCCCCGCGGTCGACGCCCGCCTGCGTGTCCCCGACCGTGATCACGCCGACAGTCCGGATCCCCGGGTCGTCCGCGACCTGGTCGACGCAGGCGGCTGCCTGGCGCGTGAACGAGACGAACAGCACGCTCCGCTCGCCGTCGCCCAGCAGCGACGTACAGATGTCCCGTCCCTCGTCCAGCGGCGGTACCTTCAGCAAGACGTTCGTCGCCCCATCGAGTTGTGCCGTAATGTTTGCCATCTGTCCGACTCCAGTCGTCGTATGCTACGGATACCCAGCGTATAAACCCTTATTCTTGGTCCACCTGACGGTCGTCCGGACCCGACCGATCGGAACACAGTGGCGGCCTCGATCGTTCATACTGTCGGACGTGAGTACGTGGAGATTTCCATTCCACAGAGTCACGTCCGACAGTATCAGAACTCGACGTCGACCTCGGCGCCTTCCGTCGCCTCTTCGAGCCCGTCCTCGTGGGCACCCCCGGTCAGCCGGATCGTCAGGTCGGCGTCGGTCAGGATCTCCTCGAAGCTGGTTCGGAACCGATGGCTGACCCGCCTGGAGCGGTTCTCCGCCGCGACGACGGCGCTCGCGCGGTCGACCGCCGCCTCGTCGATGCCGAGCGCATCCGCGATGGCCGCGGGCGACTCGTCGGCGGCCAGCCGGTCGCGGATCGCCTCCAGGTCCGACGGACTCACCGCCTCGCACGGCGGGTCGTCGTCGCGGACCAGGTGGAGGTCCATCCGTGCCCGGAACGCCTGCTCCGGGGAGCAGGACAGCGCCGCCGCCAGCGCCGCGTCGTCGGCCCCGTCGTAGAACAGCCGCACGAGCTCGCAGTACTCCTCGTCGGGGAGCTCGGTGTCGAACGGGAACTTCTCGCGCAGCTCCGCGACGACCGACCGAAGCCGCTCGTCGACCGGTCGGTCGGCGCCGGTGAGTGACCCCCGTGCATCCTCCTGTGACTCCGTGACCGTCTTTTCGTCGGCGACGTCGAGGAAGATGTCGCGGAGTTCTTCGGTCTTGTTGTCCATCAGACCTTCCATTCAACAACACGAGTATATAAATCTGACTCACAGTTCACGCGGTAGACACTGCATTCGGCCGCTCACGACGCCGTGTCCGCCACGGCCGGCCAGGTACGATCCTCGTACTATCACGTGCCGAACACTCGCTCGCAGCCCGGCCTCATACGGTCGTGCGTGACTTTTTTATGACGGAGTGAGAGCTTCCGACGCGAGTAGCGGCAAAGAATCACGAACGCAGAGCCGTGAAGGCGCCTTCGAAGCCCTTTTGAACGTTCCTGCGAAATCCGGCAGCATGGATCTCGACCGGGAGACGGTCTGGCAGATCGGCGCCACAGTCGCTGCGGTCGCGCTGTTCGTCGTCGCGCTGGCCGTCCTGAGTCAGGTGTTCGTCAACGATGTCGCGGTCGAGAACGAACCGATCTCGGGCGAACTCGACGGCAACATTCAGAACATGACCGTCCAGGACGGCAGCGTTTCCGGCACGTTCGACGGGGAGCTCGAGGGGGACTTCGAGGGCAACCTGAGCAAGGAGTTCGACGTCGAACTGACCGCCAACGTCGAGGGAACCGTCGACGACGGAGCGATGACCGGGACGCTTGAAGACAACGTCGAGCAGCCGGTCGAAGGGACGATCTCCGGCGACATCGAGAACGGCTCGCTCGACACCGAATCTGGCGACCTCACCGGCGAGTTCTCCGGCACCGTCAACGGCACTACCGAGGAAGTCTCCGCCGACGGCGGCATCGCACTGGTCGCCCTCATCGGCGCGTTCGTCGTCGCCATGCCACTGATCGGGTACGGCATCCGGCGCGCCACGCACGAAGACGAAGAGTAACACCCGCTGTTTTTCGCTCGCAGCTCACCATTTCCAGCGGACGCAGCTTCGCTCGTGGCTCATAGTGATTGTTGTGAGTCGTTACCGCTGTCGACCCATCAGACTCCGGTGTCAGCCCGTGACACTCCCGAGAATGCGATGCGACTCCGAAAATAATCACAACAATTACTATCAGGACGTCGAGGACTCGCGTTCCCGTTCGCGCCAGTCGAGGAGGTCGTCCTCGTCGGCGTCGTCGATCTGTTGCTCGTAGTAGGCCATCGGGTGAGAGATCTGCTCGCAGAGATCGTCCATGTTGACGCAGTCGCCGTAGGACTGCATCGTCTTGCAGGACGGCGGCGAGTACTGGGTCGCGCTGGTCTTGCCGCGGATGTGATCGACCTGGTAGCGCGTCGCCTCCTCGCCGAACCCGGGGTTGACCTGGAATAGCTCGACGATATCGTCGGTCGACATCCCGATGCTCGTCAGGAACGTCGCGATCGCGAACCGCGAGTGGTGTTCGAGGTGTTCGCCTTTCTGCACCTGATCCAGCAGATAGCGCATGCACGGCGGGAACAGGTCCGGCACCACGGTGTCGATGTCGCGCATCAGCTCCAGGTCCGCCAGCGTCTCCCGGACCTGCGCCACCTCCGGCTCCAGCTGGTCGCCGATCGCGTCCGGCACCGACAGCGGCAGGCCGTCGGCGACGCGCTTGCGGACCGCCTGCCGGACCAGCACCAGCAGCTCCGCCTCCGAGAGCGGTACCTCGCCGGCCTGCAGGTCGCGGTTGACCAGCCGCCACTCGTCACCCCACTCGTCGGCCGCCAGGCCGAGGTACGCGCCGACGTCGACGCGGTACCCCTCCGGCGTCTCGTAGACGTCGGCGGTCAGGTCGAACTCCGCGAGCAGGTTCGTGAGCGTGATCGACTCCGCCCGCGTGCTTTGCAGCTCTGTCGTGTCGGCGAGATCCGCCTCGATGCGCTCGTGGGCCGTCACGGCTTCCGCACGGGCGTACTTGCGCGTGAGGACGTGTTCGTCGACCAGCGACACCAGCACCCGGGCGACCGGGTAGGACAGCAGCTCCACACGGTGACGGCGGTAGGGCTCGCCCACCGCTCCCACCTCCAGCGCGTGCTCGACGCGCTCGATGGCCCGCTCGACGGCCGCGCCGTCCCGGCGCACGACCGCCGCGAGGTCGACCTCGGCCGCCTCGACGGCCTCGCGCGCCGACGCTAGGAACGGGTAGCGCGCGTGGAGCTGGTTCATTGCGTCGACCCCCGGTTGTGGGGCAGCGTGCAAAAAGCCGGCGGTCGTTGCCAGTGGACAGTGACCCTAGCCCCAGGGATGGAAACGTCCGGTTTATCCCTCGGCGACGAGTCAGGTCAGCTACGATGAGAGCAATCCAGGTCGAGGAGTACGGCGGACGCGACGCCCTCTCGCTGGTCGAGACGGACGTCCCCGAACCCGGGGACGGCGAAGTACGAATCGAGGTGAACGCCGCGGGGATCAACTTCGCGGACATCATGCAGCGCCGCGGTCACTACCAGGGTGGTCCGGAGGCCCCCTACATTCCGGGGCTGGAAGTCGCGGGCGTCGTCGACGCCGTGGGTGACGGCGTCGGCCGGAGCGTCGGCGACGAGGTCGTGACGATGCTCGGCGGGGGCGGCTACGCCGAGTACGCCATCGCCGACGCCGCGGGGCTGTTCGACATCCCGGACGGGCTGGGCTTCGAGGAGGCCGCCGGCTTCCCCGTGCAGTTCCTGACCGCCCACAACTGCCTCCACGAGTGGGGCGGCCTCGAAGAAGGCGAGTCGGTACTGATCCACGCCGCCGCCGGCGGCGTCGGCACCGCCGCCGTCCAGATCGCTCGCGAGGCCGGCGCCGAGGTCTTCGGCACCGCCTCGACCCGGGAGAAGCTCGACCTCGCCGCCGAACTGGGCTGCGATCACCCGATCAACTACGAGGAGGAGGAGTTCGTCGCGGTCGTCAAGGAGCACACCGACTACGGCGCCGACCTCGTGCTCGACGGGGTCGGCGGCGAGACGACCGAGCGCTCGCTGGACGCGCTCAAGCAGTTCGGGCGGATGGTCGTCTACGGCGCGGCGTCGGGCCGCCCCGGCAAACCCTCGACTGCGGACATCCTGTTTGCCAACCAGCGGATCATCGGCTACCACCTCGGGCGCGCGATCCAGCTCAAGCCGATGAAGGTCATGGGCGCCGTCCCGGAGCTGTCCGAACAGCTCGGCGAGGGGAAGCTGGAAGTGCAGTTCGACCGCGCGTTCGACCTCGAAGACGCCGCCGATGCCCACGAGTACATCGAGGGTCGCGAGTCGATGGGCAAAGTCGTGCTGGTGCCATAACATCGAGGGGCGACAGCGACACGGGTCGGCCCGACCGACAGCGTTTTTCAGCCCCCGCCCGTGGCCAGTAGCGTGAACGTCCGCGGCGTCGTCGTCGAAGTGGGGGAGGAACGGACAGTCAACACGCAGTACGGCGAGTCCGAGCTACTGGAGGTGACCGTGCGGCCGGATCGGGGCCGGAGCGAACCGACTACGGTGACGCTGTGGAACAAGTGGACCGAAACCGGCGAGTACCTCGAACCGGGAATGGACCTCGCAGTCTACGACGCGAAGGAAAAGGAGTACCGCGGCGAGACGCAGTACGGCACCACCGGCGACTCGATGGTCGTCGTCGAGCCGGAGTTTCTGGTCGACGTGACCGACGTCCGCGCGTGGGTGCAGTGCCCCCGGATGTACTACCTGAACAAGCTCGGGGGGACGGACCTCGCCGAACCCGTCGTCAAGGGGACGATCATTCACCAGGTGTTCGGCGACCTGCTGCGGGGCCGGGACCTCGACGCGGCCGTCGACCAGCGCGTCGAGGGGGCCGGCCTCGACCTGGGGCTGCTCGGCGCCGACCCCGACGGGATGCGCGAGACTGCCCGCCAGCACGCCGAGGCCATCGAGGGCTGGCTGAACCAGGGCACGCTCACCGAACGCGACGAGTGGCGCTCCGAACAGCTGCTGATCAGCCGGCGCTACGGCATCAAGGGCCGGGCCGACGCCGTCCGCCGCGGCGCGCCGGTCGAACTCAAGACCGGCAAGAACACCAAACGGGACGCCCGTTTCCAGGACAAGGTCCAGGCGGCCTGCTACGCGCTGGTGCTCGGGGAAAACCGCGGCGAGCCGCCGGACACCGGAACGCTCCTCTATACGAAAAACGCCGGCCTGGACCGCGTCGAGGCGGACGGCGACCTCTCGCCGGCGAAGGATTTCTCGATTTCGGGCGGCCTGCTCGCGTTCGTCCTGCGGGCGCGCAACGAACTCGCCGCGATGGAACACGACGCCTCGATCCCGACGGGCTACGAGGCCGACGCGACCTGCGAGTACTGCTTCGAGCAGGACACCTGCATGGCCGTCTCGGGCCGCCTCGATCAGGAGTCGAAAGCCGGGCAGATCGGTACGCCGATCCCCGAGGAGGAGCGCGCGTACTTCGACCGCTACTATCGGGCCATCGAGGAGGAGCGCCGGGAGGTCCACCGCGAGTACGCGAAGCTCTGGGAGCAGAGCGCGGCCGAGCGCGCAGACGACGACCGCGCGCTCGTCGACCTGGAGCCGACCGGCCGGCGGGAACTCGACGGCGGCCGCTGGGAGCTCCGGGCGACGGGCACCGGCGCCGTCTCGAAGATCCGCGTCGGCGACCTGGTGCTCGCCAGCGACGGCGACCCGGTCGGCGGGAGCGCCGAACTCGCCCGCGTCGAGCGCCTCGGCGGCGCTGACGACGATATCGTCGTCACGGCCGACGAGCCCGTCGAACTACGCCGGCTGGACATCTACCCCTCGGAGCTGACGACCGACCGCCTGCTGACGGCGCTACACGACGCCCTGCTCACCCAGTCCGCCGAGTGGAAAGACCCGCTGTTCGAGCGCCGCGACCCCGATTTCGGCGAAGTCGGGGAGACGTTCGTCGACAACAACGACGCCCAGGACGAATCAGTCCGGCAGGCCGTCGCTGCCGAGGAGTTCGCGCTCGTCCACGGGCCCCCGGGGACGGGCAAAACCTACACGCTCGCGACGATCGTCCGCGCGCTGGTCGAGCGCGGCGACCGTGTGCTCGTCTCGGCGTTTACGAATCGCGCCGTCGACAACGCGCTGGAGGCGCTGGAGGAGCAGGGGTTCACCGACGTGGTTCGCGTCGGCACCGAGAGCGGCGTCCGCGAGGACATGCAGGAGTACCGGCTGGATCGGGCTGGGGAGCCCGCGACCTGCGCCGGCCGCCTGCAGGAGGCACCGGTCGTCGCGGCGACGACCGCATCCTGTGGCTCGCGCGCCCTGCGGACGCAGGCGTTCGACGTCGCGGTCGTCGACGAGGCCGGCCAGCTCACCGAACCCGGCACGCTCGCTGCGGTCGCGCTGGCCGACCGGTTCGTCCTCGTCGGCGACCACAACCAGCTCCCGCCGGTCGTGCGGGCCGAGAACGACCTCCAGGCGTCGCTGTTCGAGCGCCTCATCGAGACCTACCCCAACGCCGGCACGCTGCTGGACCGCCAGTACCGCATGGCCCAGCGCATCCAGGCGTTCCCCTCCGAAGAGTTCTACGGGGGACAGCTCCGGCCGGCGACCGGCGCGGTGGCGGGCCAGCGCCTCGCGGACTTGCCGGGTGTGTCCCCCGAGCGCCTCCCCGAACGACTGCGCGACGGCGTCGTGTTCGCCGATCCGGACGGCGCCGAAACCGGGAACACGAACTCGACGGAGGCCGACGAAGTCGCGCGGATCGTCGACCGGTACCTCGCTGCCGGCGTCGACCCGGACGACGTCGGCGTCATCGCCCCCTACCGCGCACAGGTGGCGGAGATCGGCAACCGGGTGCCGGCGAGCGTGACGGTCGACACCGTCGACCGCTTCCAGGGGTCGAGCAAGGAGGTGATCGTGGTGTCGTTCGTCGCAACGGGGTCGCTGGATGGGCCGATCTTCGAGGACTACCGGCGGGTGAACGTGGCCCTGACACGCGCGAAGAAGGCGCTGGTGCTGGTCGGCGACGCCGATGCCCTCTCGACGGACGACGTCTACGGTCGGATGGTCGCGTGGGCGAGCCGCTGACCGGGGTAGAGGGGCGCGACGGCCAGCCACTCGGAACAACCAGTGAAAGCCGGCCGTTTATACTGTCTCACACTGTAGACGCGAGCGAACGCCGAGCGATGACAGACGGGAACCCCTGGGCGGGGATCGAGACGGTGCTGTTCGACCTCGACCACACGCTGGTGGAGTACAGACGGGCGTCGGGCGAACTGCTCGCGGCGAGTTTCGAGGCGTGCGACCTCGAGCCCCTCTTTCCGGTCGAGGCGTACTACGAGCGGTTCGACGAGTATCGGGAGGAGCACGACTCGATCGAGGCGCTCCGGGCTGCCTGCTTTGCGGAGTTGGCCGCCGAAGGCGGCCACGACCCGGCGCTGGGTCGCGAGGTCGCGGCGGCGTACACGGAGATGCGCGACCAGACCAACGTCGCGTTCGTCGACGGTGCACGGACGGTGCTGGACCGGCTGCACGGCGAGGTGCCGCTGGGCGTCGTCACGAACGGCACCGGTGAGGCCCAGCGGGCGAAGATCGACGCCGTCGGCCTCGACCGGTGGGTCGACGCCGTCGTGTACGCCGGCGAGGAGGTGCCGGCCAAGCCCGACACCGCGCCGTTCGAGCGCGCGCTGGACCGCCTGGATGCGTCCCGGGACGCGACGCTGCACGTCGGCGACTCGCTGTCCAGCGACGTCGCCGGCGCGAACGCCGCGGGGCTGCACTCAGTCTGGCTGGCCGACACCGACAATCCGACCGGCGCGGACGGCGCGGCCGAACACACGCCGAGCCGCCGGATCCGGGCAATCGACGACCTGCTCGCGCTGCTCGACGTCGAGTAACCGGAGCGGGTGCGGGCGGGGCGAGCCGCCCGCAGCGACCGGGCGGCACACACTGCCGGTGTCACCGGGGCTTTAGGCTCCGAGGTTCTAAATGCCGCCAGTGAAGACGAACATCCTGGACGCGATCGGCTCGCCGCTGGTCGAAGTCTCCTCGCCGGAACGGACGACGATCGCCGCGAAGGTCGAGTCGTTCAACCCCGGCGGGTCGGCCAAGGATCGGCCGGCACGGGCGATGGTCGAAGCGGCGGAAGCCGCGGGTGCGATCGACCCCGACGACACCATCGTCGAGGCCACCAGCGGGAACACCGGCATCGGCCTGGCGATGGTCGGCGCCGCCAAGGGGTACGACGTCCGGCTGGTCATGCCCGCCGCCCGCTCCGCCGAGCGCAGACAGATCGTGCGCGCCTACGGCGCGGACCTCGATTTGATCGACGGCGACATCAGCGACGCGAGGGAGCGTGTCCGCGAACTCACCGCCCAGTCCGGGTTCGTCGAGATGAAGCAGTTCGAGAACCCGGCCAACCCGGAAGCCCACTTCCGAACGACGGGCCCGGAGATCCGCGACCAGATCGGCGACCGGACCGTCGACGCGCTGGTCGCCGGCGTCGGCACCGGCGGCACGATCTCGGGTGTCGGCAGGCGACTCCGCGAGGCGTTCCCGGACCTCGACATCGTGGCCGTCGAGCCCGCCGAGAACGCCGTCCTCTCGGGCGATGAACCCGGGAAAGACGAGTACGATGGGATGGGTCCCGGCTTCGTCAGCGAGAATCTCGACCGTGACCTGCTGGACGGCGTCGAGACCGTCGCGCTGGACGAGGCCGAGGCGGAGTGTCGCCGCCTCGCTCGCGAGGAGGGGATCTTCGTCGGCCAGTCCTCCGGCGCATCGAACCTCGCGGCCAAGCGCGTCGCGCGACGCCTCCGCGACGACGCCGCCGAGCCGTTCGTCGTCACCGTCTTCTGGGACTCCGGCGAACGGTACGTCTCGACCGGCATGTTCGACGATTCTGGCAAAGATGAGTAGAGCGGCGGCGGTCCCGACCGCCCCTGATGTGAAGCACCCACGAGGGGACGCGACTGGAATTAGACCCCGGCGGGAAACACTATTCTGGTTGAATTAGGGGCAAAAATACTTGCAGTACCGGGCCCCAGTGTCGGGCAATGGAAGGCAGCGAGCAGTCCCAAACCCGGACAGAGCTGCTCCGGAGCAAGCGCGACGCGACCCGCTACCGGATCCTCGTCCAGATCGCCGAGCGCCAGCCGGCGGTCAGCCAGCAGGAGGTCGCCGACGCGATTGACGTTACGGCCCAGGCGGTGAGCAACTACCTGCAGGAGCTGATCGAGGCCGGTCACGTCGAGAAACACGGCCGCGGGCGCTACGAGATCACCAAGGAGGGCGTCGACTGGCTGATCTCCCGGACGGACAACCTGCAGTCGTTCGTCGAGCACGTCGCCGAGGAGGTTATCGGCCAGGTCGACGTCGAAAGCGCCATCGCGACCGACGACGTCAGCGAAGGCCAGCGCGTCTCCCTGGCGATGCGCGACGGCTGTCTGCACGCGATCCCCGACGGCGACACCGGCGCGACCGCGGTGGCCGTCACTGACGCGGTCGCCGGCGGCGAGGTCGGGCTGACCGACTTCGAGGGCGTCCTCGACTACGACCTCGGGGCGGTGACCGTCCTCTCGGTGCCCAGCGTCCGCAACGGCGGCAGCGCAGCCGTCCGCGAGGACGTGGTCGCCCGCTACACCGACGAGCACGACCTGCTCGCCGTCGCCGGCGTGGAGGCGCTGGCCGCCGCCCGGGAGTGCGGGCTGACGCCCGACGTCCGCTTCGGCACCCCCAAGGCGGTCCGCGAGGCCGCCACCAAGGGGCTCGACGTCCTGCTGCTGGTCGTCACCGGCCAGCTTTCCCTGCACACCGACACGCTCCGGGACGGGAACATCAGCTACGAAGTGATCGACGCGGCCGACGACTGACCACATGAGTGTCGCCCCGACGCCGACGGGCCGACTGCTGGAACGGGCAGCCAGCGACGCGACCCGGGGAGTGATCGGATGACCGTATCCGTGGGTCCGCTCGCGGTGCCGGCCCCAACCCTGGCCGTCGTCGTCGCACTCGCCCTGGACGCCATCAGTGCCGAACCGCCCCGGAGCGTCCACCCGGTCGCACTTTTCGGACGCCTCGTTGCACGCTTCGACCGGGAGTACGACCGGCCGGGAGTCACTGGCGCGGTCATCGCCGCCGCGCTTCCGTTCCTGTTTGCGCTCGCTCTCGCTGTCCCGGCAGCGCTGGCGCTCGCAGCACACCCCCTTGCCGGCGCCCTCGTCGGCGGTCTCGCGCTGTTTGTTACGCTCAGCCTGCGGATGCTGCTCGCCGAGGGGCGGTCGGTGATCGAGCTGACCGAAACGGACCCGGCGGAGGCGCGGCAGGCGATCAGGGCGCTGGTCGGCCGGGACGCCGACGACCTCTCCGCTCCGGAGCTACGCAGCGGCGCCGTCGAGAGCCTCGCGGAGAACCTCGCCGACGGGCTGGTAGCACCGCTGGGCGCGTTTCTCCTCGGCGCGCTCGTCTCGCTCCCGGTCGCCGTGGGCTGTGCGGCCTGGGTGAAGGGAGTGAACACGCTGGACTCGATGCTGGGCTACCGCTCGAAGCCAGTCGGCCGCGTCAGCGCACGACTCGACGACGCCGTGATGTGGCTGCCGGCGCGGGCGAGCGCGCTGCTGCTCGCCGTGGCCGCGCGTGATCCGGCTGCGCTCCCCCGGGCGCGAGCCTGGACACGTACGCCCGCGTCGCCGAACTCCGGGTGGCCGATGGCGACGCTCGCCGCCGCACTCGGGGTCAGGCTGGAGAAACCCGGCGCGTACACGCTGAACCCCGACGAGCAGCCTCCGACAGTCGAGCAAGCGCTGCGAGGGGTCCGGATCGTCGCGCTCGCGGGCGGCCTGGCCGGCCTCGCGACGGTCGCTGTCACGTGGGCGAGCGCCGGAACCCTCTCCGAAGTGACGGATGTTCCTTCGTGGGCATCAAAATGGAAGCTGTCGGCGTTCGTGCTGGGGGTGGGCCGCTGATGTGGCGGGCCGTCGCCGGGGCGCTCGGGTTCCTGACGCGGCTCCCGGTCGGGAACGACAGCGACTCCTGGCACGCGTTCCGGACGACGCCGGTTGCGTTCCCGCTGGTGGGTTACGCCGTCGGAATCCTCGTGGCTGTCCCGCTCGCGCTCCCGGTGCCGGCCCCGGTCGCGGCGTTCCTGTTCCCGGTCTGGCTGTACCTGCTGACCGGGATCACCCACGCCGACGGGCTGGCTGACCTGGGCGACGCGATGGTGGCCCACGGCGACGCCGACCGCCGCCTGTCGGTGATGCGGGACACGACCGTCGGCGTCGGTGCGGTCCTCCTGATCGTTCTCGCCGTGGCCGGGCTCGTCCTCGCGGGCCTCGCGCTGGCTGGGGAAGTACCGACGGATAGCGTCGTCATCGGAAATACTACCTTCGAAGGATTCTGGTCCGCAATCGCAGCCCTCGGAATCGTCGTCGCGGCGGAGGTCGGGGCCAAACTCGCGATGGTGGTGCTGGTCTGTGCGGGGACGGCGACCCACGACGGGATGGCTGCAGAGCTGCTGGGAGAGGCGACACACCGGGACGCGGTGCTTCCGGCGCTGCTCGCGCTCCCGGCCGCCGCGCTGACCTGGCCCAACCCGGCCGCAGCAGTCGCGCTCGGCGCCGCTCTGCTCGGGGCCGTGCCGGTGTGGCTGTGGTCGACGCGGACTCTCGGCGGGATCAGCGGCGACGTGATCGGCGCGAGCAACGAGATCGCCAGGCTTGTTGGCCTCCACGCCGGTGTGATCGTATGGACGCTCTGGTGATGTGTGGCGGCCGCGGCACCCGCCTCGACGCCCCCGTCGAGAAGCCGCTGTTCGAGGTGGCTGGCCGCCCCATGATCGAGCAGGTCTACACTGCGCTCGCGGACAGCAGCGTCGACACCGTCTACGCCGCTCCCTCGCCGCAAACCCCGGAGACGCGCGCGTTCCTCGAATCGCGCTCCGTTCGCTGCATCGAGACGCCCGGCGACGGCTACGTCGCCGATCTGAACGCTGCGCGCTCGCAGGTGTCAGATCCCGTCCTCACCGCCGCCGCGGACCTGCCGCTGCTCGCGTCTGACCTCGTGGATCGGGTGCTGTCGAACCACGACGGCGGATCACTCTCGCTCGCCGTCCCCCGCGCCCTGAAAGAGGTGCTCGGGGTCAGCTACGACCGCTCGTTCGACCACGAGGGCCAGACAGTCGTTCCTGCGGGGATCAACATCGTAGCCGACGGCGGCAAGGAGGCCACCCACGTCTCCTACGACGCCCGACTGGCGGTGAACGTGAACCGCCGCGGGGACGCGGCAGTCGCCGGAATGTTGTTGCCTACAAGTGAAGAAAATTGGGAGAACAGCGAAGACGGTGATCGGCCGTGATCGGCGGGGGTTTCGTGGAGGTGGTTCGGGATGGATCCTGACTCGATCGATGCGGTCGATCCGGTCACTCACGGCAGCAGCGACGACCCGGAGCTGCTGGATTTCAGCGCGAACACGAACCCCGTCGTTCCGGACGGCGTCGAGGCTGTGTACGAGGAGGCCATCGGGACGACCGAGGTCGGCGAGCTTCCGGATCCCGACGCCTTCCGGTCCGCGGCGGCGGACGTAGTGGGCTGCGATGGGGCCGCTGTCGTGCCGACGCGGGGCGGGATCGAGGCGATCAGGCTGGCGATCGCGGTGACGGTCACCCCCGGCGACTCCGTGCTCGTCCCGGCGCCGAGTTTCAGCGAGTATGCCCGCGAGGTGGAACTCCAGGGCGGGATACCGAGGTTCGTGCCCGCCGAAGAGATCGTCGACGCCGACCCCGCCGACTACGCACTCGCCATCGTCTGCCAGCCGAACAACCCGACCGGCAGAGCGATCGACCCGGACCGTCTGCGGGCGTTCGTTGCCCGCTGTCGCGAGGCAGGGACGCCGCTGCTGGTCGACGAGGCGTTCCTGGATTTCACCGACTACGACTCGCTGGCGGGGGCCCCGGGCGTGATCGTCGCCCGCTCGCTGACGAAGATGTACGGCCTGCCGGGCCTGCGGGTGGGCTACGCCGCCGCGACGGGGTCCCCCGGCGAGCGGCTGCGAACGGCGAGCCAGCCCGAGGCCATCGCTGGGCCGGCGCTGGCCGTCGGGACCCACTGCCTGCAGCAGGAGGGGTTCGTCGCCGAGACGAAACGTCGGGTCCGGTCCGAACGCGAGCGCCTGCGCGAAGGACTCTCCGAGCGGTTCGACGTGTTCCCATCGGAGGCGCCGTTCCTGCTGCTCGACGTGGGCGAGCGGGACGTGGACGACATCCTCGCGAGCGCCCGCGAGGCGGACCTCGTGTTGCGCGATGCGCGGACGTTCAGGCGCCTGGATGCCCACGTCCGCGTCGCGGTTCGACTCCCCACGGAGAATGACGAACTGCTGGAGGTACTGGGTGATGTTTGAGGCGACGATCCGGGAAGGTGTTCTGTGCGTTCGCCGGCCCGGGACGCGGTGGCTCTCGACGGGCTGGAACGGCGGTTTCAGCGAGGGGCCGGCCGCATACAACGTCTCAGTCCCGGAGGGCTGGCCGGAGGTCGACCTCGCGGTCTACACCCGAGAGCGGCGCCGCGAGGCCGGCTTCGGGGATCCGGGCCCGACGCTGCTCACGGGCGTCGCGCTCGAACACGCCCGCTGTGCGCGCCTGGATTCGGTTGCGGTGTTCGCCACGGCGGGGCTGTCCAATCCCGCACTGCTCCCGATGGATCCGACCGATGGAGACGGGAAGGGTGGCTCGTCGGCGCCTGGAGAGGAGTCACCGAGGTCGGAGGACGACTCACCGCCGGGGCCGGGCACGGTGAACCTCATCGTCGGCACGGAACGGGCGCTCGACGACGCCGCGCTGGCGAACCTCGTCGCCGTCGCCGCGGAGGCGAAAGCCGCGACGCTGCTCGCCGAGACCGGCTTCCCGGGGACGACCACCGACGCGGTCGTCGTCGGCTGTGACCCGGACGGGGAGCCGGCGGCGTTCTCCGGGAGCGCGACGGCCGTCGGCGAGGCGGCGCGAGTCTGCGTGCGCGATGCGGTCCGGGCGAGTCTCCAGTCGCGCTACCCCGACCAGTCGTTTCCCGAATCTGTCGAGGCCGCCGAGCACGGGAGCCGGGTCGACCGCGAGGCGACAGTCTCACCGGTCCGGGGCGACGAGAGTGAGCCATGAGCGAGTATACCCACGCGAGCGATGAGAGCGACGAAACTCGTGTCGACGGCGGAACTGACGGGGCGGAGGCAGAGCCGCTCGAACCGCAGCCGATCGAACCGGCCGCACCCGAGGAGTTCGGGCTGGTCCAGGCCTGGTGGGGCGACGGCAAGGGCAAGACGACGGCGGCGCTGGGCATGGGGTTCCGGGCCGCGGGCCACGGCTACCGCGTCCACATGCTCCAGTTCCTGAAGGGCGGCACCGCCAGCGTCGAGGACGTCCGCGGCGAGTACAACGCCGTCGCGCAGTTCCCGGGGTTCTCCTACGAGAACTCGGGCCACTACGGCTGGCACAGGCTCCCCGACGGCTCCGACGACGAGCGCCACGAGGCGAACGCCAGTGCCGGCTTCGAGCGGGCCGAAAAGCTGGTCGAAGCCGCCGACGAGGCCGATCTCTCCGGCCCGCTCGCACTCGACGGGCCGCCCGAAGACGGCTGTCACATGCTGATCCTCGACGAGATCCTCTACGCGCTGGGCCGGGGGCTCGTGAGCGCCGGGGAACTGATCGAACTGATCGAGGCGAAGCCGGAGGACCTCGAACTCGTGTTGACCGGCGGGCACGACGAGCCCGCCGCCATCGTGGAGCACGCCGACCTGGTGACCGAGGTCAGCAAGGGGAAACACCCGATCGACGCCGGACAGCCCGCGCGGAAGGGCACCGAATTTTAGAGTCGCCGCGGACCTACTCCTCGATCTGGATGCCGGGCCGGCCGGGCGTCGCCTTCGCCGCGAGGTCCTCGGGCGCCTCGCCGGGCTCGGAGACGACCACCTCGGCGTCGAACTCGCGTTCGAGCAGCCAGACCGCGCGCGTCAGCGCCTCGTACTCGCGCTCGGGCGGGAGCTGTTCGTCCAGGTGGCCCTCGCCGGCGAGGGCCTTCGCGTAGTCGGCGGCGGCCTCGCCGTGGCGCTGGAGCCACTCGTCGCCCATCAGCTGGCCGACGACGTTCCCGTCGAGATCGCGGGCCTGCTGGCGGGCGTAGTGCTTCCACTCGGGGGCGACCGCGATCTCGATCAGCGACGGGTCCTCGATGCCCGCCACGCCGACGATGTCCCGGACGTCCTCGCGGGTGTTCTCGACGAGCAGGCGCGCGGTCTCGTAGCCCGCCGGCTCGTCCGCCTCGGGCCAGTCAGCCTCGGCGATCAGGCCGTCGCGGCCGAGGTGGGCCCACAGCTCCTCGGCGACGTGGGGCGCGACCGGCGCCAGCAGGCGCGCGACCGTCGACAGCGCACGCTCGAACGTCCCCTCGTCCGGATCGGTGTGGTCGACGTATCGGCGCAGCAGCGACGCCAGCTCCCGGATCGCCTGCAGCGCGTGGTTGAACCGGAACGCCTCGAACTCCTCGGTCGCGGTGGCGACCGTCGCCTCGATCTCCCGGGCGACGTACTCGTCGATGGTGCCGCCGTCACCGTCCGCGGCTTCGGCGTCGCGGGTGTCGATCGCCCCCCCTGCGTACCGGGCGACCAGGTCGTGGACGTTCTGCAGGAACGCGTGGGCGGACTCGGCGCCCTCCTCGGTCCAGTCCAGCGCCTTCTCGGGCTGTGCGGCGTTCAGCATGAACAGCCGGCCGGTGTCGGCGCCGAACCGCTCGACGAACGGCGCCGGCGAGACGACGTTGCCCGTCGAGGAGCTCATCGCCGCGCCGTCCTTGCGGACCATCCCCTGGGTGAGCAGGTTCTCGAACGGCTCGCGGATCCCGTCGAGCAGCTCCATGTCGTCGAGCACCTTCGTGAAAAAGCGCGAGTAGATCAGATGCATCGTGGCGTGCTCGATGCCGCCGACGTACTGGTCGACCGGCATCCAGTCGGTCGCCTGCTCGCTGTCGAACGGCGCGTCGTCCAGCTCCGGCGAGATGAACCGCAGGAAGTACCACGAGGAGTCGACGAACGTGTCCATCGTGTCGGTCTCGCGCTGGGCCGGCCCGCCGCAGTCCGGGCAGGTCGTCGTCTTCCACTCCTGAGCGGCGTCCAGCGGGTTTCCCGTCGTCCGGATGAACTCCGGCAGTTCCACGGGCAGGTCATCCTCGGGCACCGGTACGTAGCCACAGTCCGGACACTCGACGAACGGGATCGGCGTCCCCCAGTAGCGCTGGCGGGAGATACACCAGTCCCGGAGGCTGTGGGCGGTCCGGAACTCGCCGTCGAACGCCTCGACGAACCGCTCGCGGGCCTCCGCACTGTCCAGCCCGTCGAACTCGCCGCTGTCGACCAGCACGCCGTCGGACTCAGTTCGCTCGTCCGACGAGCCCTCGATCTCCCCGAGGTCGAGGACGCCGTCCTCGGTGTACGCTTGCTCCTGGACGTCGACGTTCTCAGGATCGACGTCTGCGTCCTCGGTCGGTTCGACCACCTGCCGGATCGGGATGTCATGCTCCTGGGCGAACGCGTGGTCGCGGTCGTCGTGGGCGGGGACGGCGTACAGCGCCCCGGTGCCGACATCCGCGAGCACGTAGTCGGCGACGTAGACGGGAATCTCCTCGCCCGTGGCGGGGTTGGTCGCGTACTCGCCGGTGAACACGCCCGAGGTCTCGTCGACCTCCTCCTCATCGGCGTGTTCGACGCGGTGGATGTACTCGGCGACGTCGTCGTCTTCCTCGGCGAGCTGCTGGGCGACGTCGTGGCCGGGCGAGAGCGCGAAAAAGGTCGCGCCGTAGATGGTATCGAGCCGGGTCGTGAAGATCTCGACGCTGTCGCCGGTCGTCAGCTCGAACTCGACGGAGGCGCCCTCCTGTTTGCCGATCCAGTTGTGCTGCATCTCCCGGACGTTCTCCGGCCAGCCGTCCAGCTCGTCGAGTTCGTCGTACAGCTCCTCGGCGTAGTCGGTGATCGTGAAAAACCACTGTTCGAGTTCGCGGTGCTCGATGGCGGTGTCACACCGCCAGCAGATCTCCACGTTGTTCTCGGTGTTGACGTTCTCGTCGGCCAGCACCGTCTCGCAGCCGGGACACCAGTTGAGCTCCGTCTCCGTGCGCTCGACCAGCCCCTCCTCGTAGAACTCCCGGAACAGCCACTGGTTCCACTGGAAGTACTCCGGCTCGCAGGTGGTGACTTCCCGCTGCCAGTCGAACCCCAGGCCCATCACGTTCATCTGCTCTTTCATCGCGGCGATGCAGTCCATCGTCCACCCGCGGGGGTCGACGTCGCGCTCGTTGGCGGCGTTCTCCGCGGGGAGCCCGAACGAGTCCCAGCCCATCGGGTGCAACACTGCCTCGCCCTGCATCCGCTTGTAGCGGGCGAACGCGTCGGTGATCGCGTAGTTGCGGACGTGGCCCATGTGCATCTCGCCCGACGGGTAGGGGAACATCGCGAGGACGTAGCTGGGGTCCTCGGCCCCGTCTTCGATGTGGAACACCTCCTCGTCGTCCCACCGCTGTTGCCACCGCGGCTCGATCTCCGCCGGATCGAACCGTCGCTCCTCCTGATCCGTCGCGTCGGCTCTACTCATACTTCTCCCTGGGACGTGCCCGGATTTCTATCTTTTGACAGTGCCGCCACAGCCGTGCCGGCTACTCATACTGTCGGACGTAACTCTGTGTCACATCGTGACACTCTCCTGGCTGTATTCGCACGGTTGAACGGCTGAACGTGACGCGTGGCTCCACGAAATTACGTCCGACAGTATCAAGCTCCTTGACTTCCTCCCCGCGCTAAAGCGCGAGGCTTTCTCCTCACACTTCCGTAACGGCCGAGACGCCGGTGATCTCGAAGCGGGCACCGCCCGCGTCGCTCTCGGTGATGGTGACCGCCCAGCCGTGGGCCTCGACGACGTTCTGGACGATCCCCAGCCCGAAGCCCGTCCCGTCCTCGCTGGTCGTGTACCCCGAGTCGAACACCTGCTCGCGCTCCTCGGCCGGGATGCCGGGGCCGTCGTCGGCGGCGTAGAACCCCTCCTCGAGGTCGCCGACTGTGACGGTCACGTCGCTCCCGCCGGCACCCGAATCGTCAGTCTGTGGCTGACGGTTCGTGGAACCGTGTTCCACGGCGTCCTCGGGAGCGTGTGACCGAGGGCTCGTTGAGCCGTGCTCAACGGCGTCGTCAGCCGGAGGCTGTCGGCTCGTGGAACTGTGTTCCACGGCGTTCCGGAACAGATTTTCGAACAGCTGCTGGAGGCGGTCCGGGTCGGCGCTGATCGTCGCCGTGGTGGTGACAGAAAGCGTCGCGTCGCCAGTGTCGACCGTCTCCCAGGCCCGCCGTGCGACCGCCGCCAGCTCGACCGGTTCCAGGCTGCCGATCGTCTCGCCGGCGCGTGCCAGTGCCAGCAGCTCCTCGATCAGCGTCTCCATTCTGTCCTGGGAGCGCGCCACCGCCTCGAGGTGCTCCTGGGGCTCGTCACTCTCCATCGCCATCTCGAGGCGCCCCTCCGCGACGTTCAGCGGGTTCCGGAGGTCGTGGCTGACGATGCCGGCGAACTCCTCCAGGCGGTCGTTCTGGCGCTCCAGTTCCCGCTCGCGGTCGAGCCTGTCGAGCGCACTCTCGGTGTGGCTCAACAGGAGCTCCGCGAACTCCACGTCCTCGTCGTCGAACGCCCCCGTCTCGGTGCTCACAGCCTGGAACACGCCCTGGTCGCCGATGGGGACGCTCAGGCCCGACCGGTAGCTCTCCTTGGCCTTGTCGACGTCGTCTGCCTCTTCGATGTCGTTGACGACGTTCGACTCCGCGGTCTGGTAGGTCTTGCCGGCCTGGCCCTGGTCGACCCGCATCGGCCGGCTGCCGTCAGGGAGCGTCTCCGAGGAGGTCGCTCTCGGGACGAGCCACTCGCCCTCACGGGTCATGATGGTACAGAGGTCCATCTCCAGGATGTCGGCCGCAGCCTCGACGGTCTGCTTGCACACCTCCTCGACCGTGTCCTCGGTCTGGATCGCCGGCGCCACGCGGTGCAGCGCTTTCAGCACCGCCTGGCGCTGCTTGCGGTCGGTGATGTCCTGGATCGACCCGCGCACGCGGACGACCTCGCCGTCGACCGTCTCCGGGGAGCCCCGGGACCGGACCCAGCGGCGCTCGCCGTCGTCGCCGATCAACCGGAGCTCCATGTCGTACGGTTCCTGCTCCCTGATCACGCGCTGGAACGCCGCGCGGACCGTGGGCCGATCCTCCGGATGGTAGTACTCCATCGACCGATCCGGTGGCAGGTCCGTCCCGGGCTCCAGCCCGTGAATGCGCAGCGCCTCGTCGGTGACGTACGACGCATCCTCCCTGAGGTCGTACTCCCAGACGCCGATGTTCGCGACCTCCTCCGCCTCCGTCAGCAGGTCCAGCTGCCGTTCCAGTTTTTGCCCCATCCGGTACCCTTCGACGGCGTTCTCGATCCGATTGTGCAGCAGTTCGAACTGCTCGGTGCTGGCCCCTTTCTGGAGGTAGTCGGTCACGCCAGCCGAGATGGCGTCGCTGGCAACCGCCTCGCCACCCCTCCCTGTGAACAGGATGAACGGAAGCTCCGGGTAGCTCGCCCGCACTGCTTCGAGGAACTCGATGCCGGTCATCCCCGGCATCTCGTAGTCGCTGACGACGCAGTCGTACTGGTCCGCCTCGAGCAGTTCGAGCCCCTCCGTGGCGCGCGTCGCGGTCTCGACCGTCACCCGGTCGTCGTCACGTGCGAGCATTGTCGCGGTTAACTCCCCGAAATCGGGGTCGTCGTCCACGTGTAACACGCGAACCGGGCCGTCCATACCCCCCTTGTTGTTGTTAATGATGTATATCTATTGTGACGGATGGGTTAATACTGCCGGACGTAACTATATTACTCCGAGTGATGCTCAGACTGGGGTGTTCGGTTGTCTCAGATGCTGAGCGCTATCCGGTGGTAACGGAATCACGTCCGGCAGTATAAGCGGACAGACCAGCAGCGACACCTCTTTGCCGCGCGTCCCGAAAGAGACGGGTATGGACGCGAAGCGGGAGCTGACGAGCGTCGACATCGCGGCCCTCGCGGGCGAGTTGGGCGCCTACGAGGGCGCGCGCCTGGAGAAGGCGTACCTCTACGACGACGGGTTCGTCCGGCTGAAGCTGCGCGACTACGACCGCGGCCGCCTCGAACTGCTGATCGACACCGGCGAGACCAAACACGTCCGGCTCGCCCCGCCAGAGCACGTCCCGCCGGCACCCGAGCGGCCGCCGAACTTCGCGATGATGCTGCGCAACCGCATGGAAGGGGCGACCCTCGCCGGCGTCGAGCAGTTCGAGTTCGACCGTATCCTCCAGCTCTCCTTCGAGCGCGACGACGGCCA
Source organism: Halobacteriales archaeon QS_4_66_20 (assembly GCA_003021015.1). GTDB lineage: Archaea > Halobacteriota > Halobacteria > Halobacteriales > Haloarculaceae > Halovenus. The sequence continues at coordinate 82,117 of PXRK01000023.1, forward strand.
CACCACGCTCGTCGCGGAGCTGTTCGGCGACGGCAACCTCGCGGTGCTGGACGGCGCCGGCGCGGTGATTGACTGCCTGCAGACGGTCCGGCTCAAGTCCCGCACTGTCGCACCCGGCACACCGTACGAGTTCCCCGACGCACGATTCAATCCGCTGTCGGTCGACCGCGAGGGGTTCGCAGCCAGGCTCCGCCAGTCCGACACCGACGTCGTCCGGACGCTCGCCACCCAGCTAAACTTCGGCGGCCTCTGGGCCGAGGAGCTGTGTACCCGCGCCGGCATCGAGAAAACGCTCGACATCGACGGGCTGGACGACGAGGGGATCGACCGCCTCTACGGGACCGTCGGCAACCTCGCCGACCGGCTGCGCGCCGGCGACCTCGATCCGCGGGTGTACCGCGAGGACGACCGGCGGGTGGGCGTCACGCCGATGCCCCTGGAGGAACGCGCCGACCTCGACCCCGAGCCGTTCGACGCGTTCACCGACGCCCTCGACGACTACTTCACCCACTTCGAGGCGGATGCCGACGAGGATCCGGTCGACAGCGGCCCGGACAGGCCGGAGTTCGAGGCCGAGATCGAGAAGAAGAAGCGGATCATCGAACAGCAGGAGGGCGCAATCGACTCCTTCGACGAGCAGGCGGAGGCGGAGCGCGAGAAGGCAGAGCTGCTGTACGCCAACTACGATCTGGTCGACGAGGTGCTGTCGACGATCCGCGAGGCCCGCGACGAGGGGGTTGGCTGGGACGCGATCGCCGAACGGTTCGAACAGGGCGCCGAACAGGGGATCGCCGAGGCGGAGGCCGTCCAGTCGGTCGACGGCAGCGAGGGGGCGGTCACCCTCCAGATCGACGACCACGACGTCACCCTGGACGTCTTCGAGGGCGTCGAGCGCAACGCCGACCTCCTCTACCAGAAAGCAAAGCGGGTCGAGGGGAAAAAGGAGGGCGCCCAGGAAGCCATCGAGAACACCCGCGCGGAACTGGCGGCGATCAAGAAGCGCCGCGAGGAGTGGGAAGCACGCGACGGAGACGGCGACGACGGGAAGGACGGCGACGACGAGGACGAGGAAGCGAAAGACATCGATTGGCTCGCACGCGCGTCGATCCCGATCCGCAAATCCGAGGAGTGGTACGAGCGGTTCCGGTGGTTTCACACCAGCGACGGGTTCCTGGTGATCGGCGGGCGAAACGCCGACGGGAACGAGGAGATCGTCAAGAAGTACCTCGACCGGGGCGACCGGTTCCTGCACGCGCAGGCCCACGGCGGCCCGGCGACGGTGCTGAAGGCAACCGGACCCAGCGAGTCCTACGACGACGTCGAGATTCCACAGACCTCGCTGGAAGAGGCCGCGCAGTTCGCGGTCTCGTACTCCTCGGTCTGGAAGGACGGCAAGTACGCCGGCGACGTGTACGTGGTCGACGACGACCAGGTGTCGAAGACGCCCGAGAGCGGCGAATATCTGGAGAAGGGCGGCTTTGCGATCCGCGGCGACCGCACGTACTTCGACGACGTCGCCGTCGGCGTCGCGGTCGGTATCACCTGCGAACCGGAGACGCGGGTGATCGGCGGCCCGCCGTCGGCGATCGAGCCCAGCGCCGAGACCACCATCGAGGTCGAACCCGGAAAGTTCGCCCAGGGCGACGTCGCGAAGCGTTGCTACAGAGAGTTCCGCGGGCGGTTCGCCGACGAGTCGTTCGTCAGGAAAGTCGCCAGCCCGGACCTGATCCAGGAGTTCCTGCCACCGGGGACGAGTACGATTGCCGAGTGAACGACTCATACGGTCGTGCGTGATTATTCCACGGGGACTGGGAGAGACAGCCCCGAAAACAGATATACGGGGATGGCATACCCTCGGACGATGCTGCTGGTGCTGTGCGTCGACCTCGACGACGACCTCGGGCGCAAGACAGGGACCGAGACGCCCGTGGTGGGCCGCGACGCCGTCCGGGAGGCGGCGGTGGCGCTCGCGACCGCGGACCCCGAGGACAGCGACGTGAACGTCCTGTTCGAGGGGCTGCACCTGGCAGAGGAGATCGACGGCGAGCGCGTCGAGGTCGCCGCAGTCGCCGGGATCAACGGCCGCGAGATCGAGGCCAACCGCCGCGTGGGCGAGGAGATCGACCGCGTGCTGGCGGAACTCGCCACCGGCGAGGATATCCGCGCCATCGTCGTCACCGACGGCGCACAGGACGAGTCAGTCCTTCCGGTGATCCGCTCGCGGGTGGCGATCGACGGGGTCCGCCGCGTCGTGGTGCGGCAGGCCCAGGACCTCGAATCGATGTACTACACAATCAAACAGGTGCTCGATGACCCCGAAACCCGGGGGACGCTGCTGGTGCCGCTGGGCATCCTGCTGTTGATCTACCCGCTGACAATCGTCGCCAACGAACTCGGCCTGCCGGGGACGGTGTTCGGCCTCGCATCGGGGCTGCTTGGGTTGTACGTCCTCGCGCGCGGGCTGGGCGTCGGGCGGTGGCTCGATCAGGCCGTCGAGCGCGTCCGGCGGTCGCTGTTCACCGGGCGCGTGACGCTGATCACCTACGTCGTCGCCGCGACGCTGCTGGGCATCGGCGGCGTCGACGGCGCCCGGACGCTGGAGGAAACCCAGGCGGCCGCGGCCGACGACCTCGGCCCGCTGACGATCATCGCCGCGCTCGTGCTCGGCGCCATCCGGTGGTTCGCGGCCGCGGGCGTGACCAGCAGCCTCGGCCGCGTCACCGACGAGTACCTCGACGGCGAGTTTCGCTGGCGGTACCTCAACGCCCCCTTCTACGTGCTCGCCATCGCAGCCGTCCTCCACGGCGTCAGTTCCTTCATCCTCGGGAAAGGGAGCCTCGAGTACCTCGCCCTGATGCTCACCGGCGGCACGCTGCTCGCGCTGGCTAGCACTCTCTCGTTTGCCGTCGTCGAGTCGGTGGCCGACGAACGCACCGACCTGGCATAATTGCCTTGTCATTCCCAACCACACTTAAATGCCCTAATATCCCAGCAAGGCCCCTAAAGCAATAAAAAATAATTATAATTATTGTTCACAACGTTTTTCACTACCCGCCGTTTTTGCAGCGATGCACACCGACATGACACAGGACGACTCCGGTACTGACGACGTTGCAAGTCGAGTTCGAGATAGCGAGCCGTTCGTTCGGGACGTCGACAACGCGGCGGCCCGTGAACTGCGGGAGAAGCTGAACAGCCAGGAGTTCGTGTTCGCGCCAGGGATGTATCACGCCCTGGACGCGCGCCTGGCGGAGATGGCGGGTCACGATGCGGTCTACATGTCCGGCTACTCGACGGTGCTCGGCCAGTTCGGGTTTCCCGACCTGGAGATGGTGACGATGACCGAGATGGTCGAGAACGGCAAGCGGATGGCCGAGGCGACGGACCTGCCCGTCATTGCGGACGCCGACACCGGCTACGGCGGCGTCCACAACGTGCGCCGCGCCGTCCGCGAGTACGAGAAGGCCGGCGTGGCTGCGATCCACATCGAGGACCAGACCTCGCCCAAGCGCTGTGGCCACATCGCGGGCAAGCAGATCGTCTCCCGCGAGGAGGCCGAGGCGCGCTTCTCGGCTGCCGTGGACGCAAAGCAATCGGAGGATACGATCATCATCGCCCGGACGGACGCTTACGGCTCCGCGAACGGCGACTGGGAGGAGCATCTCGAACGCGGCCGCATCTACGCCGACGCCGGGGTCGACCTGGTCTGGCCGGAGATGCCCGACCCCTCCCGCGCGGACGCCGTCAACTACGCCGAAACGATCCACGAGACCCACCCCGATGTGAAGCTGGCGTTCAACTACTCCTCCAGTTTCGCCTGGAGCGAGGAGGAGGACCCGCTCACGTTCCAGGAACTGGGTGACCTCGGCTACAAGTACATCTTCATCACGCTGTTCGGCCTGCACTCGGGCGCCCACGCGGCGTACGAGGACTACAAGAACCTCGCCGACAACGACGAACAGGCGCAGTTCGACCTCGAAGGGCGCTACCTGGGCCACGAGACCGAGAGCCACCACGAGCTCTCCTTTGTCCCGCGGTTCCAGAACATCGAGGCCGAGTTCGACCCCGAGGCTAGGGAGCGCCAGGAGCAGTCCGCGGGCTTCACCGAGGACGGCGAAACCGTGATGACCAGCGACGACGACTGATCCTGCGGTACTGCGACCGGTGAACCGTCCGTCGTCCGGCGGTCCGGGCGACGACACCGTACCCGTCAGGGCAGTTTTAAGGCTGCCCGCTTCGTTCCAACCAAACGATGACACTAGACGAGCGACTCCACGACAGACAGTTCGTGCGGACGTTCTTCACCACGCCGACAGCGGTCGAAGGTGAGGACGACTCCGCCAAGATGCTCAAAAGCGCCATCGGACTCCAGGGGATGCAGGCCCCGGACGTCTGGGTGCCGGACAACGAGGACGCGACTGCGCCGAACATGCGCGACGAGGGCGCACAGAACATCATCGACGTAGTCGCCGCGGACGGCGCCGACTTCCCGGGCGAGATCCACCCCCGCGTGGTGTGGCACCGGGACTCCCCGGGGACCCGCTACCAGGGGTTCCAGCACATGCTCGAGATCGCCGACCCCGACAACGGTGCTGTCGAGCACATCGACGGCTTCGTCATCCCCGAGGTCGGCGGCGTCGACGACTGGAAGAAAGCCGACGAGTTCTTCACCATCGTCGAGAACGAGCACGGCCTCGAGGAGGGCAGCCTCGCGATGAGCGTCATCATCGAGAGCGGATCGGCCGAACTCGCGATGGGGAAGCTCCGCGACGAGATGGGCAAGCCCTCGAACAACCTCCAGCGCCTGTTCATGCTGGTCGACGGCGAGGTCGACTACACGAAGGACATGCGCGCCATCACGCCGACGGGAGAACTCCCGTCGTGGCCCGAACTGCGGCACAACACCTCCCGTGCGGCCAGCGCCGCCGGCCTGATCGCGGTCGACGGGCCGTTCGACGACATCCGCGACGTCGATGGGTACCGCGAGCGCATGACCGACAACCAGGCGAAAGGCCAGCTCGGCATCTGGTCGCTGACCCCAGGCCAGGTCGTCGAGGCGAACAAGTCGGTGCTCCCGCCACGTGACGGCTACTGGCTCGCCGAGATCGACGGCCGCGAGGAGGAGCTGACCGAAGAAGACGGCCTCCAGGTGTACGAGGGCGATCGACTCTCCCTGGAGGAGACGCCGGACGGCTACCGCCTGCGGGTCGGCAGCAACGAGCAGACCCTCGACGAGGAGGAACTCAAAGAGGAGCTGCTCGACGTGCTCGCGTACGTGCCGAGTCTGAACGACATCGTCGACTCGATGGCGGAGTTCGAGGCCGCAAAGGAGGCCGGCAAGGGCGCCATCGCGATGACCCGGGCGGCGACGGTCCGCATCGACGGCGTCGAGGTCGAGGTCAGCAGCGACCGGATGTGGGACGAGGCCACCTACCAGGCGCTGCAGACACCGATCACGCTGTTCCAGGACGTCTACGAGAACCGCCCCGACCAGCACGAGGATCTGGCGGAGCTGTACGGCGAAGATGTCGTCGAACGCGCGACGAACGTCGGATGACGAAGGTGTAGCTACAGGGCTGTTGCGTTGAACACCCTCTTTTTGCTACGATCTGCTCGCAGGAGTACCGGGGTGACCGCACCGTGAACTGCTCCGGTGTCAAGTCGTTCGAGAATCGCAGATTCTCGTGATCGCGGAAATCTCCGATTTCCGGACGACCCCGAGGTACTCGGCCTGCTCCTCCTGTAGAAAGCCCCTGCCCGCTCGCTAGGAACTGGAAGACTCACTACCGCAGCCGCGGATACGCAGAAAGCCCCTGCCCGCTCGACCATCCGGGTTCCGGAAGACGGTCCTGCTCACTCGCGTTGCTCGTTGCGCGGGCTGCGACTTCCGACGTTCCGCTCGCTGCGCTCGCGGAACACTTGCTGCGGTCCTCGCTCGCGTTGCTCGCTGCGGTCCTTGCTGCGTCCGGGCTGGATCGAGCGGGCAGCCCCTTTCATTCCCGCCCCCCAGCAGGCCTGCCCTTCCCCGGGTCACGCGACCTGCGCGAGGCGCAGGCACGCGCTCCCGGCCGCGTGGAAGATGGCGCGTGCTGACTCGCGTGCCCAGAGAGGGCGACCGAAGGGAGCCCTCGGAACGCGAGCGGGGAGCGTAGCGACCCGCGAGCAGGGGCCGCGAGTCATTCCACGCGAGGGATGAGAAGCGCAGCGAACGAAGTGAGCGAGCATCGCAGTTGGCTGGGGAGGTGTGTGGCCCGGTTTGGGTGGACTGAAAGGGGCCGGCAGCTCGACGAAGCACGGCGACGCAAGCACGCGACCGGAGGGAGCGCGCACAGCGAGCCGCGCGAGTCGAGCTGCCGGGGGCTTTCAACACGATAGTGCCCACGGAAAGCCTGGATACAACCGTTCCTACGGCGTCAATCGGTCGGGCGTCCGCGGGAACAGGATCGCCTCGGTCACGTTGTCCAGCCCGGCGACCCGCTTCACGAGCCGGTCGATCCCCAGCCCGTAGCCGCCGTGGGGGCGGCACACCGTAGTGACGCCGTCGCCGTCGAGTTCGACGTCGAGGAGTGATCAGGAGATTTCCGGCGGCGAAACCGTGTTCGCGTCGTCGGTCACCTGCTCGGCCGCCACGACGGCGCCTGCGGCAGCCGGGTAGACGACGTTGTCGACGTGATTCAGGTACGCGTAGTGCTCCTCTCCGTCCGCGCCGATGCGGGCGAGCGTCCGCGCCTCCGGGACGAGTTCGCTCGCGAGTTCACACACTGCGAGGTTCGTCTCCGTATCGTCGGTCAGCCCCGCGACGACGTCGGCCATTGTCGGGTTGGCCGACTCGAACGTCTCCAGGTCCGTGCCGTCGCCGACGATAACCCGCCCGATCAGATGCCCGGGGATCGCCGCCTTCTTCGCCTCATCGCGCTCGATAATCGTGACTGCGTACCCGCTGTCAGTAAGATTCATCGCCGTCCGCCGACCGACGCGACCGCCACCGACGATCAGTGCATTTCTTGTTTTGACATCCATATGCTTTCGAGTGACTGAGATGTAATAAATCAACTGTATTACCGGAAACACACACCTAGTAGGAATATTAAGAGTGGATATCTATCCAATCGTTGAATTTTGTGGTGGTCGTCGAACCCAAACGGCTATGAGGCCCAAGCGGTCAGATATACACCCGGACGTGATTTGTCTACGATATCTCGACACAGGTCGGGACTGTCAGGGTCGATACTCGTGGATATCGTGCCCTGACGTGTCACAGAGTCATCAAATCCCACCGTGCCCGTCATCTGCGAACGACAGTGAGCAGTGACGGCTCCGGGGATTCGTGGGCTTCAGCCCGCGAACCAACCGTTCACGTGAGGTGGTCACGAAAATAATCACAACAATCAGTATCAGTTTCGACTGCCACAGACAGGACAAATCGTTGCCGATGAACTAGTGGACGAACTCGCGTGCTCGTTCAATCGAACCCGTAGCGCTTGTGCGCTTCGTCGATGTCCACGATCTCGATCACGCGAACTTCAGCATCCGCTTCGAGAACATCATAAAAGGCGGTGTGGGTACGACCGATATGCAACCGATACAGCTCTTTCCCATCGAATACCAGTTTCTCCTTGTCGCCGGAACCGGACTCCGGTCTCGGATACGGATCGTCCTCCAGCTTCCGGAGATTATCTTTTATGATTCGGGTACTTTTCTCGTCTAACGCAGCGACGTACTCACGGGCCTCTTCTGCGAGGAGGAGTTCATAACTCATCGAGCGATGTCAGTTCCTCGCTATCTGCTTCCCGGACTGCAGTTGCCCGCTCGGCAAGGCGTCGACGCTGGTGTTCTTGAATCAGTTCCCCCAGCAGGTCGTCGTACGTTTCGCCCGCCTCCTTGAGGTCGTTCAGTTCCTTCCACCGCTCCTCCGTAACCGGGATTCGCTTGCTGGCGTTGGACATACGCACTGACTCACGTGGTTAGTCCTTACAATTCTTACAGTCAAAAGCCTTTGGCAAGCAGAGTGCATTTGTCCCAATCAGGCGACGCTAACGGTCTCCTGGTAGGAGCCGTAGTAGTCCTCGAAGACGCCCATGATCTCGCCCATCGTCGCGTACATCTTGACGGCCTCGATGATCGCGGGCATGACGTTCTCGCCGGAGCGGGCGGCCTCGTCGACCGCCGCGAGCGCGTCCTCGACCGCCTCGTCGTCGCGTTCCTCTCTCACCTCGGCGAGGCGGTCGCGCTGGCGCTTTTGAACCGTCTTGTCGACGCTGAGGAGGTCGGGCTGGGTGTCCTCGTCGATCTCGTACTTGTTGACGCCGACGACAGTCTCGTCGCCGCGCTCGACCCGTTCCTGGTACTCGTAGGCGGCGTCCTGGATCTCCCGCTGGAAGTAGCCGTCCTCGATCCCCGTGAGGACGCCGTCGCGCATCGAGCCGTCGCCCATCTCGCGGATCTCCTCGATGTAGTCCATCGCCTCGGCCTCGACCTCGTCGGTCAGCGCCTCGACCGCAAAGGAGCCGCCCAGCGGGTCGATGATGTCCGCAGCCCCGGACTCGTCGGCGATGATCTGCTGGGTCCGCAGCGCAACCCGGACGGCCTCCTCGCTCGGGAGTGCGAGCGCCTCGTCGTAGCTGTTGGTGTGGAGGCTCTGGGTGCCGCCCATGACTGCGGCCAGCGCCTGGATCGTCACGCGGGCGACGTTGTTCAGCGGCTGCTGGGCGGTCAGTGACTGCCCCGCTGTTTGCGTGTGGAACTTCAGCTTCCGGGCGTCGTCGGTTTCGGCGTCGTACCACTCGTCTATGACCTGCGCCCAGATCCGGCGGGAGGCGCGGAACTTCGCGACCTCCTCGAACAGCGAGTTGTGGGAGTTGAAAAAGAAAGAGAGGGTTGGGCCAAACTCGTCGACGTCCATCCCGCGGTCCATACAGGCCTCGACGTAGGCCATCCCGTCGGCGAGCGTGAACGCGAGCTCCTGCACCGCGGTCGAGCCGGCCTCGCGGATGTGATAGCCCGAGATCGAGACCGGCTTGAACGTCGGCGTCTCCTCGACGGAGAACTCGATGACGTCAGTCACCAGCCGCAGCGAGGGCTCCGGCGGGACGACCCACTCCTTCTGGGCGATGAACTCCTTGAACATGTCGTTCTGGAGGGTGCCCCGGACCTGCTCGCGGGGGACGTCCTGCCGGTCGGCCAGCGCGACGTACATCGCGTAGATCACCGGCGCCGAGGGGTTGATCGTGAAGCTCGTCGACACCTCGTCGAGGTCGATCCCGTCGAACAGAATTTCCATGTCCCGCAGCGTGTCCACCGCCACACCTTCCTTGCCGACCTCGCCGTTTGCCATGCGGTGGTCGGAGTCGATCCCCATCAGCGTCGGCATGTCGAACGCCGTCGACAGGCCGGTCTGGCCCTCGTCGATCAGGTACTGGAAGCGCTCGTTGGTCTCCTCGGCGGTGCCGAAGCCGGCAAACTGGCGCATCGTCCACGTCCGCCCGCGGTGCATCGTCGGGTAGACGCCGCGGGTGAACGGCGGCTCGCCCGGAAAGCCCAGGTCTTCCTCGTAGTCGAGGTCCGCGACGTCCTCGGGCGTGTACAGCCGGTCGACTTCCATGTTCGAGACTGTCGCAAACCGGTCCTGGCGCTCGCCGTAGGCGTCGAGTACCGGGTCGAGCCGTTCGTCCTCCCACTCGCCGGCGGCGTCCCGGATCTCCGCGAGGTCGTCCTCGTCGAACATACTCCCTGATTCGGCACGCGCCCGCATCAACATTCCGGCTGGCCGCCCGTCCGCCGGTGCCGGACGCCCGAAGCCAGCGGACTCCGGTACTCTCTTGGCGGTGGCCGTCGACGGGTCGCCCATGGTTGCCGAGTCGCCGTTCGCACTGCTGCTGTTGACAGTCGTGGCGGTCGCGTACGCCCTGCTCTCGGCGGTGCCGCGCGTCGACCAGAAGCCCGACGGCTACCGGAAGTTCGTCGCGCTGTCGGCGCTGGGGATCGCCTACCTCGTGTTGATCGCGATGCTGGCGTTCGTCGGTGACAACCTCTCGGACGTCGAACCCGTCGAACAGGTGCTGTGGCTCGCCGTCTTCGCCTACCTCCTGTTCGGGGTGACGCTGCTGTACGACGTCTTCGACGACTGGCTCCGCCTGTTCGTCGATCCCGACTACAACACGCTGGTCGAGGCGTCGCTCGTCGTCGCAGTGCTCGTGGTGCTCGCCGTGTTCTTCCTGCTGGTGCCGTGACTTCCTCCCCGCGCTGAAGCGCGAGGCTTTCGCCTTGATTTTCCGTAGCTCCCGCTACGGTGGCGCTCCGGTCGCCGCAGCAACACTCCGCTCGCTGCGGCGGGCTGCTACTCCTGGAGGCGGTGCGTGGTCTCGACCAGCGGGTGGTGGGCGTAGTCGACGGCCGCGATGTCGTCGATCGTTTCGAGCTCCTCGTTGGCAGCGGTTTTGGCCATCCCGAGTTCGACCGGCTCGTCGATGACGATCACGTAGGCGTCCATCTCCTCGATGCCGAGGCGACTGGCGGCCTTCACGCGGTGGTGGCCGTCCGCCAGCAGCAGGTCGCCACTGTTATCAATGACCACGAGCGGCTCCGCGAGCCCGCGTTCGAGTTCGTACCGCCGGCCCTCAAGTTCGTCGGCGTACACCTTCCCCTGGGTCGGGGTCAGCGCCGCGAGCGTGACCTCACGGCGTTCCTCGGTTGCGTCGATCCCGTGGATACTCTCCAGCGTCCGCAACAGCTTGTCGACCTTGCCGGGCGTCGCGCGCTCGATCTGGCTCCGGACCACGTCGGCGTTGGAGATGATCCCGACCAGGTTGCCGGCGTCGTCGACCACCGGGAGCCGCTGGATCCCCGACCGGAGAATCACCCGCGCCGCGTCGTCGAGCTTCATCTCCGGGTGGGCGACCAGCAGGTCCGTCGACATCACCCGGAAGATCGGCTCCTCGTCTCCGCACAGCAGCAGGTCCCGCGCCGAGACGAACCCCTCGACGTGCCGGCCCTCGCAGACCGGGAATCCGCTGTGCTCGTCACTCTCGGCGATCCACTCTGCGACGTCGTGCACGGTGTCATCCGGCGATACCGTCACCACGTCACGCGTCATGTAGTCCTGGACTGTCGGCTTCCCCTCGTCCGCCATTGTTCTCCCTGACGACTGGAAGCCGGAAAAACGTCTCGCTACGGCGATCCGGAGCCGTCGTTGCGTTCCCCTCGATCTCGCCGTTGTCCCTCTATTCCGTCTCGCCGTCGTCCCCCTACTCCGTCTCGCCGTCGCTCCGTTCCGCCGTCCTGTCGTCACTCCGTTCCGCCGCCGTCCCGTCGTCGCTCCGTTCCGCCGCCGTCCCGTCGTCGCTCCGTTCCGCCGTCCTGTCGTCGGGCGCCGTTCTGTGCTCGCTCCCGGCGGTCGGGGGCGGCTCGTCGCCGTCGTCGGGCAGCGCTCGCCCCGGGCCGATGCCCTCCCCCTCCCCCCCCGTAGGTGTCGGCGGCTTCGAGGAATCGGTCAGCGACGACCGACTCGACGATTTGTTCCAGCGACTCCTCGCGCTCGTCGGTCGCCTCGAGGACGCCCATCGTGATCTGTGCGCCGGCCATGTCGACGTGGCCGCCGGCGCTGCCGATCTTTCCGAACGCGTCCCGCAGCGTCTCCCCCAGGTCGATCTCCGTACTGCGGGCCCGGGCGGAGACGTAGATCGTCCCGTCGGCGAAGCCGTAGACGACGCTCGTCGTCACGTTCTCGAGCATCAGCAGGCGGTCGGCCGCCTGCGCGAGCGCGTCGCGGTCAGCGAGCCGGCCGACGGAGCTGAGCAGGATCTCCCCCTCGATGCGCCGGTTGCGGATCGCGGCGGCGATCGTCTCGAACGTCGGCGGGCTGATGCTCGGGGACTCGATGCGCTCCAGCGTGGCGAGGTCGGCCTGCGGCGTCAGCGTCGCCGCCGCCAGGAAGTCCCGCTGTGAGACCTCCCGGGAGAACGCCTGGGTGTCGACGTGGATGCCGAACAACAGCGCGGTCGCCACGTCGTCGGAGACGTCGAGCCCGAACTGGTCGAGGTAGTCCACCAGCAGCGTGCTCGTCGCGCCGACGTCGCTGCGGAGGTCGACGAATCGGGCGTCGACCGGCGTCCGCGGCGGGTGGTGGTCGATCACGATGTCGACCGGCATCTCCTCGGGGAGCTGGTCGTTGACCCCTGGCCGCGAGTGATCGACCAGCGCCAGCCCGTCGAAGCGCTCGACCTCGCTGGACTCGGTGAGGTTGCGCAACTCGAGGTTCAACACGTTGACGAACGCGCGGTTCTCCTGGTGGTTGATGCTGCCGAAGTAACAGACCTCGGCGTCGCAGCCGGTGGCGTCGGCCAGCGTCGCGAGGGCGACCCCGCTGGCGATGGCGTCGGGGTCGGGGTTGTCGTGGGTGACCACCGCCAGCGAGTCGAGTTCGCGGAGGATCCGCCAGAGCTGTCGCATCTGTCGTCCGGCGTCGCCCGCCCGCTCCATCACGAACTGTGCGGTCACCCGACCCGGATCGATCACCCTGTCGACGATCGCCGAGAACGCCGCGTCATCGATGGCGCTGTCGTTGCCGGCGTACGCCAGCGTGTACACGTCGGGGAACACGCGCTGTGCAGCGCGAACTGCCGCGAGGTTGTGCTCGCCCGCCGTGTCGAGCGCGGCGACGACGTCGACGTCGTCGAACCGCTCCAGCGTCGCGGGATCGGTCGGGTCGAGCTTGAACACCGAAACGCCGGTCTCGTGGAGCGATTCGGCCCGTTTCTCGTCGGCGGTGACGACCTGTACTGTGCCCGACTGCTCCTGAAGCGATCCGGCGACGGAACTCACGAGCGGCCCGCTGCCCAGAATCAGCCGGTCGACCATACCGCCACTGGGGGACACGGATCCTAAAAGCTCGTGCTTTCCGTCACCCGGGAGGGCTGCCCGCGTCGCGGGCTCACTTCAGCCGCTCCTGCAGGAAGGAGGGGTGGGCGGCGCTGACGCCGTCGAGGTCGACGATCTCCTCGTTGATGACCTCGCCCAGCGCGTCACCGTCGGCGGCCCGGACCTCGGCCATCAGCGTGTGGTCGCCGCTGGAGGTGTACAGCGACTCGATGGCGTCTAAATCTTTCAGTTTGCGGGTCACCTCGACGTAGCGCTCGCTCTCGACGTCGACGCCGACGATCGCGATCGACTGTCCCGACAGCTTCTTGGGGTCGACGTCCGCCGAGTAGCCGACGATCACGCCCTCCTCTTCCAGCTTCTCGATGTACTTCCGGACCGTCGGTTTGGAGACCTCGGCCCGCTCTGCGATCTCGGCGTAGGAGGCCTGTGCGTCCTCCTCGAGTACAGAGAGAATACGCTTCTCAGTAGATTCGACGCTCATACTCATCTCCTTTGCCCTATAGGAAAAAATATCTTCCGAATCGAAAAAGGAACCTCGCCGCGGTCGACAGCCGCCGCAGACGGTCGGCCTCGACGGCCGAGACGAGGGGTCCGCCCGGCTCGCTTGCTGGCTACTTGTGGCGCTCGACGAGCTGGTCGGCGGTGCGCTCCCACTCGGCGTCCTCCTCGAAGTAACGCTCGGCCAGCGGCTCCTCGGGCATCTCGCCGGTCGCGCGCTTCTCCTCGCCGTAGGACGGCCGATCGGAATCGACGTAGAACCGGCCCGTCAGCACCTCGCCCTCGTAGAGCTTCGTCTCGGCCTCGTACATCATGTCTGCGGCCTCGCGGCGGTCCTCGACGTCGAACTCGAACTCGTCGGACTGCTGGACGTCCGTGTAGGGGACGTACTCCTTGGCGTCCTTGTTCCAGGTCGGACACTGCGTGAGGAAGTCGATGTGGGCAAACCCGTCGTGCTCGATCGCTTCGGCGAGGATCTGCTGGGCCTGTCGGGGGTTCGTCGCCGCCGTCCGCGCGACGTACGACGCCCCGGAGGCCAGCGAGAGCGTCAGCGGCCGCACCGGGTCCTTCGCGCTGCCCGAGGGCTGGGTCTTCGATTTGTGGCCCTTCGGGCTCGTCGGCGAGGTCTGGCCCTTCGTCAGCCCGAAGATCTCGTTGTTGAACACGATGTAGGTCATGTCGTGGTTCTCCCGGGCCGTGTGCATGAAGTGGTTGCCGCCGATGCCGTAGCCGTCGCCGTCGCCGCCGGCGGCCACGACTTCGAGCCCGGGGTTGGCGAGCTTCGACGCGCGGGCGACTGGCAGCGCGCGCCCGTGGATCGCGTGGTAGCCGTAGCTCTCGAAGTAGCTCGACAGTTTGCCCGAGCAGCCGATGCCTGTCACCAGGAGTACTTCCTCGGGCGAGCGCCCGAGCTCGGGCATCGCGCCCTTCAGCGCCTTCAGCACGGCGAAGTCGCCACAGCCCGGACACCAGGTCGGCTGCGGTTCGACGCCGGGCGTGAAGTCGTCCTTGTCCGATTCGCGTTCGTCGTGGATCGCTGAGAATGCTGTCATGTCGTGTCACCTCGTGTCAATCACCCGACGCCGGGACGATCCGCATGTTCCCGGCGGGTGGCTGGTTCTGTTCGATGCTCGATTCGAACCCCTCGACGATCTCGCCCGGTTCGAACGACTCGCCGTCGTACTTCAGGAGGCTCGTCATCCGGGGGCCAAAGCGGCCCAGCTCCTTCTGGACGAGCCCGCGGAACTGCGCCGACGCGTTCATCTCGACGACGAGACACTCCTCGACGCTGTCGAGGAACGCGGTCACCTCCAGTTCGGAGAACGGCATCAGGTCGCTGACGCCCAGCGCCTTCACCTCGGTGCCGCGGGCGTTCAGCCGGTCGACCGCCTCGAAGACGGTGTCCTGCTGGCTGCCCCACACGAGGATGCCGTGCTCGGCGTCCGCCGGCCCGTGGTACGTCTGGTGGGAGCGCTCGCGGTCGTCGAGCTCCTCGCGGATGTGATCGAGCTTCTCCAGGCGCCGGTTCATCTGCATCGTGCGGTGGTCGGGATCCTCGGTGATGTGGCCGACCTCCTGTGACTCGTTGCCGGTGGCGAGGAACCGGCCGCCCTCCTGGCCGGGGATCGAACGCGGGTTGACGCCGTTCTCACCCCCCTCGAAGGCGTAGCGCTTGAACTTGCCCGAGTTGTCGTGGGCCGCCTCCGCGATCTCGTCCTCGGTGAGCACCGCGCCGGGGTCGGAATCGGGCTCGCGGTCGAAGAACTCGGCCGGCACCGACCGCATCTCGCCGCCCAGCTTCTGGTCGTAGAGGACGATCGCCGGCAGGTGGTAGTCGTAGGCGAGTTCGAACGCTTTCCTGGTCTGCTCGTACGCTTCCCGAACGTTGGCCGGCGCGAACACGACCCGGCAGGAGTCGCCCTGGCTCGTGTACAGGACGTGTTCGAGGTCGGCCTGCTCGGGTTTGGTCGGCATCCCGGTCGAGGGGCCGGCCCGCATCGCTTCCAGCAGGACGACCGGCGTCTCGGTCATCTCCGCGAGCCCCAGCGGCTCGCTCATCAGTGCGAACCCGCCGCCCGAGGAGCCCGACATCGCCTTGACGCCGGCGTGGGAGGCGCCGATCGCCAGCGACGCGGCGGCGATCTCGTCCTCGACCTGCTCGGAGATGCCGCCGAACTGCGGCAGGTTCTGGGACATGATCGTGAACGCGTCGGTCCAGGGCGTCATCGGGTAGCCCGAGATGAACCGGCAGCCAGCGTCCAGCGCGCCGTAGGCGATCGCCGCGCTGCCGCCCATCAGCGCCTGCTCGGTGTCGTGTTCGCCCTCCGGCACCCGGAGGTCGTGTGCGAACTCGAACTCCCGGGCAGCCTCGTAGCCCGCCTCCAGGGTCTCGACGTTGGCCTCGGCGACCTCCTCGCTCATCGCGTCACGGATGAGCTCCTCGAAGTAGCTGGTATCGATGTCCAGCATCGCCGCCGTCGCGCCGACACCGGCCGTGTTGCGCATCACCTCGCGGCCGTGCTCGCGGGCGATCCCGCGCAGATCCATCGGGTAGACGTGCCAGCCGTTCTCGTCGGCCTCCGCCTGGAGGTCGGTCTCGGTGACGTCGGCCTCGTCGAGCAGCCCCTCGTCGTAGACGATGACGCCGCCCTCGTTGAGGTCGTCGAAGTGCTCGTACAGGGGTTTCAGCTCCTCTTTCCCGTAGTATGCCTCGTCGTCGGGGTTGCGCGCGAAGCTGTCACCCAGCGCCAGCAGGAAGTTGAACCCGTCGCCCCGCGACCGCACGGGCTCGTCGTCCGCCCGTACCTCCACGTACGTGTGGCCACCCCTGATCCGCGAGGGATAGTGACGGTGCGTGAACACGTTCAGCCCCGACCGCATCAGCGCCTTGGCGAAGTTCTGGCTCGTCGAGTCGATGCCGTCTCCCGATCCACCCGAGATCCGCCACATCAACGTCTCGCCTGTCATCGGTGATCCCTCCGTGCCTGTCTGAGTGCCATATCCGATACCAGTACGCCTCGTGACTAAAGACTTGTCACACTCTAACAATCCACATGGTTAATCACGACAGATTCCGTCGAGGGCGACTGCCTGTACACCCGGACGTGATTCTGTTACCGTGGCGCTTGTCGGTAGATCAGGTTGCGCTGGACGGGGTTGGTCCCCTCGTAGATGACGGGGACGCGGACGTCGCGGTAGACGCGGGCAATCCGGCGGTTCGTGAGCACCGAGCGGCCGCCGTGGAGCTGCATCCCGCGTTCGGCACAGTCGACGGCCGCTTCGGTCGCGGTGGCTTTCGAGAGTGCGGCCCAGTAGCCGGGCTGGTCGCCGTTCGCGACCTTCTCGGCGGCCCGCCAGGTCAGCGCCCGCGCGGACTCGAACTCCATGCGCATCTCCGCGAGGTCGTGCTGGACGGCCTGGAACTCGTTGACCGAACGGCCGAACGCCTCGCGGTCGTGGACGAACGCGGAGGCCTCCTCGATGGCGGCGGCGGCCAGCCCCAGCCCGTGACCGGAGACGACGACGCGGCCGTGGTTGAAAAACTCCGCGAGCATGTAGAAGCCGGCGCCCTCGACGCCGATCAGGTGGTCCTCGGGGATCCGGCAGTCGTCGAACGTGATGTGGGCCTGTTTCGAGGCGCGAAACGCCATCTTCTCGGGGATGTGCTCGGCGTCGTAGCCGTCGGTATCGGTCGGGACGATGAACAGCGAGTAGTTGCCGTAGCGGTTGTCCGGATCCGACCCGGTCTTGGCGTAGACGGTCACCCAGTCGGCCTCGACGCCGTTGCCGACCCAGTACTTCTCGCCATCGAGCACCCACTCGTCGCCGTCCTGGGTCGCCTCAGTCGACGCAGGGCTCGCCGAGTCCTGCTCGGCGGTGTCTTTCTCGGCGGTGTCTTTCTCGGCAGTGGTCGACATCCCGGCGAGGTCGCTGCCGGTGTCGGGCTCGGAGACGGCGAGCCCGGTCCGCTGCTGGTTCTCGGCGACCGGCCGGATGTACTCCTCTTTTTGCTCCTCGCTCCCGTGGTCAACCACGATCTCGGCGCCGAAGCTCGCGAGCTGCAGCGTCAGCGCGATGCCGCCGTCGGCGCGGTAGAACTCCTCGGCGATTGCGAGCACCTCCGAAAGCGAGAGTCCGCGGCCGCCGTACTCCTCGGGGATGTCTTGGGCGACCAGCCCCGCGTCCATCCCCTCCTGGAGGATCTCCTCGGCGTACTCGCCGCGCTCGAAGTACTCCTCGGCGTTCGGCGCGATGTGTTCCTGTGCGAACTCCCGCGCTTCCTGTTTGACCGCACGAGCCTCCTCCGGGACGATGCTATTGTCGAGTAGCTCCATACTCCTCCTGCGTGTTAGCCAAAAATAAAACCTCAGTTCGGTTGTTGCTTGCGGTCGCCGACGCAGGCCCGGATGTACAGGAATCTGTCCAGTATCCGAGAAACGCGACGTTTTCAACAGTACAGCCCGTTGTGTGAGTAGCCACCATGTTCGACGAGGGAACGGGCGCCGGGCGGGAGGACCTCGAGTGGTGTCACGAGCTCGTCGTGGACGTCTCACGGACGTTCTCGCTGACGATCAGCCAGCTCGAGGCGCCCCTGTCACACGAGATCTGCCTGGGGTACCTGCTCTGTCGGGTCCCCGATACCATCGAGGACAGCGCCCGGCTGGCGCCGGCTGACCAGCAGCGGCTCCTGGCCCGCTACGGCGAGGCGCTCGACCCGGCGACAGCCGCGTCGATCCAGGAGTTCCGGGAGGCGGCAGCGCCCTGGGTTCCCGACAGCCCGGGCAGCGAGTGGGAAACCGTTGCGAACGCCCCGCGGATCGTCCGCACGTTCCGGCGGCTGCCGGCGTCCTCCAGGGAGGTAATCCGGCCGGCCGTCGGCGAACTCACCGACGGGATGGCCCAGTTCGTCGGCCGTTACGCCGACGCCGGCGGGTTGCGGATCCGGACCATGGAGGAACTCGAGGAGTACTGCTGGTACGTCGCCGGTACCGTCGGGACGCTCGTCACCGGCCTGCTCGACGATGAGGCGCCCGCGCTCGTCAGAGATCGGCTGTGGGACACCGCCCGCTCGTTCGCGCTCCTGTTGCAGCTCGTCAACGTCGCCAAAGACATTGCCGTCGACTACCGCGAGGAGAACAACGTCTACGTCCCGGGGGAGCTGCTCGCCGCTGAGGGACTGTCCGCCGCCGATATCGCCGACCCGGACAACGCCGCGGCGTTCGTGCCGGTGGTCGAGACGATCGTCGACCGGGCCGCCGGCTACCTCGACGACGCCCAGCGCTGGATCGAGGCGATGCCGCTCGCCCGCGGCAACAGCCTCGCCGCGTGGACGATTCCGTTCCTGCTCGCCGTCGGCACGCTCCGGGAGCTGCGCACGAGGCCCGAGGACGTCATCGCGACCGGCTCCGTGAAGATCTCCAGAGCGGAGGTCGGGGCGGTACTCGCACGGTTCGCCGGCGACGACACGCCCGCGCTCGGCGCGCTCCGCCGGCAGATGGAGACAGCGCCGCTGCACGAGCGCTGACCGGGCTCGCCGCCCGCTGGTTCGCTCGCTTGCGTCGTCGACTCCGTCCCCACAGCGGCTCCAAAAGCGTTTAGCCGGCGGCTGCCGAACCGCGGGTAATGGCACAAGCACAGGAACAGGGGGAGCTCGCGGTGGTGATCGGGCTGGAGGTCCACGTCCAGCTCGAGACCGACACCAAGATCTTCTGTGGCTGCTCGACCGAGCCCGCCGAGGAGCCCAACACCCACACCTGCCCCGTCTGTCTCGGGCTGCCGGGCGCCTTGCCCGTGCTCAACGAGGCCGCCGTCGAGGCCGCCGTCAAGGTCGGCAAGGCCATCGACGCGGAGATCCCCGAGCGGACCAGGTTCCACCGCAAGAACTACTACTACCCCGACCTCCCGAAGAACTTCCAGATCACCCAGTACGACGAACCGATCTGCCAGGCCGGCCACCTCGAGTGCACCGTCGGCGACGAGCGCCGGACGATCGGCATCGAGCGCGCCCACCTCGAGGAGGACCCCGGCAGCCTCAGACACAAGGGCGGCTCCATCGACACCGCCGAGTACACGCTGATCGACTACAACCGCGCCGGCGTCCCGCTGCTGGAGATCGTCACCGGCCCCGACTTCCGCGGCGCCGAGGAGGTCCGCGCGTTCCTCGCGAAACTCGAGGAGGTGCTTGAGTACCTCGGCGTGTTCGACGCCGCCCGGGACGGCAGCCTCCGGATCGACGCTAACCTCTCTGTGGTCGACGCCGCGGAGGTCGGCGACGACGGCGAGATCGACCAGAACGTGGTGGAGAACGCCAACCGGACCGAGGTCAAGAACATCTCCAGCCACAAGGGCGCCGAGAAGGCCCTCGCGTACGAGGCCCAGCGCCAGAAGAACGCGATCCGCCGTGGCCGGGCCGTCGAGCAGGAGACCCGCCACTGGGACGAGTCCCGCGGCATCACCGTCTCGATGCGCTCGAAGGAAGAAGAGAAGGATTACCGGTACTTCCGCGAGGCCGACCTCCCGCCGCTGGAGGTCGCTGACTGGAAAGAGAAAATCGAGATTCCCGAACTCCCCGACGCCCGCCGCGAGCGGTTCCGCGAGGAGTACGGCCTGAGCGCGGAGGCCGCGGACAAACTCACGAGCACCAAGCAGGTCGCGGACTTCTACGAGGCAGTCGCCCAGCAGTTCGACCCCGACCTGGCGGCGACGTGGGTCGCCGACGAACTCCTGGGGGAGCTGAACTACCGCGACATGGCGATCACGGCCGTCGAGGAACGGCTCGACGAGATCGAGCGCCTGGTCGAACTCGTCGCCGACGACGAGATCACCGCCAAGAACGCCCGCGAGACGGTGCTGCGGTCGATGCTCGACGACGGACGCGACCCCGACACCATCGTCGATGAGGAGGGGCTGGGCAAATCCGGCGGCGACGAAGTCCAGCAGGCCGTCGAGGCGGCGATCGAGGAGAACCCCGACGCAGTCGGGGACTACCACGACGGCGAGGACGGCGCACTCAACTTCCTCGTCGGACAGGTGATGCAGAAAACCAGGGGATCGGCCGACCCTGGCGACGTGAACCAGTTGCTGCGCGAGGCGCTGGACTGATGGCCGGCGACGTGAACGAGGCGCTCGCCGAATGACCGACGGGGATTCGGCCGCGCCCGAGACAGACGACGAGTGGGACGCCGACGCGTACGACGACCAGCACAGCTACGTCCACCAGTACGGCGGGAGTGTGCTGGAACTGCTCGATCCCGAGCCCGGCGAGCGGATCCTCGACGTGGGCTGTGGCACGGGCCACCTGACTGCCGAGATTGCCGAGCACGGCGCGGTGGTCCACGGCATCGACGCCTCCGGCGAGATGATCCAGGGCGCACGCGAGCAGTACCCCGCCCTCTCCGTCGAGCAGGCCGACGCGCGGCGCTTCGAGGTTGAGGAGCCGTTCGACGCCGTCTTCTCGAACGCGGCGCTGCACTGGATTCCCGACGAGGACCACGACGACGTGCTGGCGTCGCTCTCCGACGCGCTCGTCCCGGGCGGCCGGTTCGTCGCGGAGATGGGTGGGACCGGCAACGTCGAAGCGATCGTCGAGGCGGCGACCGCGGAACTGGCCGAGCGCGGGTACGAGGCCCACCCGCCCTGGTACTTCCCGGGAATCCACGAGTACACGCCCCGGCTGGCGGCCCACGGCCTCGAACCCCGCCGTGCTGTCCTGTTCGACCGGCCGACCGAGCTCGACGGGGCGGAGGGCATCCACGACTGGCTCGGGATGTTCGGCGACTCGCTGCTCGGCGAGGTGCCGGACGCAGAGCTGTCGGCAGCCATCGAGGGCGTCGCGGATCGGCTCCGCGAGGACATGTACGACTCCGACCGCGACGTGTGGGTGGCCGACTACCGGCGGCTCCGGTTTCTCGCGGTGAAGGAGTAGGGACGTCGACGGTCCGTCTCCGTCTGTCATCGCAAACGAGTGGCCGCTGATACAGTCGTGTGTGAGTATTTTCATACTGGTGGCTGTACGTACGTGAAAATCCGCACGGATTTTCGTCCGTCAGTATCAGGCCCGGTCGGCCAGCGCCGCCAGCGTGACCGCCACACCGACCAGCGCGAGGGCGGCGCCAGCGGTCAGATCGGCGCTCTCGCTGCCGAGCGCGCCGGCGCCGCCGTCGAACGCGATCCAGGCGCCGTAGCCGACGCCGGCGGCGACCAGCGCCGCCCCGGCGAGCCCGGCGAGGATGGCGCCGGTCGGCCCGAGCCGGCCCGGCTGTCTGTTCTCCTCGTAACGCTCCAGCGTCGACCACATCACGGCCTCGACGTTGTCCTGGAGGTGCTCAACCTGGCCCTGCAGGTAGTTGTTCAGCGTCTCCTCGTGCTCGTCCAGCTGCGCTTTCCGCTCGTCGAGCTTCTGCTCCTGGGCCTCAATCTCGCGTTCGCGCTCGTCGAGCGCCTGCTCGCGCTGGTTCAGGCTGACCTCCCTGTCCTGGAGCTGTCCCCGGAGCTCCGAAAGCTCCTCCCGGCGCTCGTCGAGCGCCGCCTCGCCCTCGTCGAGTTGCCGTTCCCGCTCGTGGAGGGCTGTTTCACGCTCGTCGAGTTCCTCGGCCTGCTTCTCGATGCCTTTCTCGCGCTGGTCCAGCGCGCGCTCGCGCTCGTCCAGTTCGGCCTCCCGGCTGTCGGCGACATCACCGTCGCCGCTGGGTGTCCCCTCGCCGTCCGCGCCCGCCGTCCCCGCCGGCGGTGCGTCCTCGTCCCCGCTCTCGCCTTCGGGCGTGACCCCGTCGCCCGTGCCGTCGGCTGTCGCCCCGTCCGCCGGTTCGTCACCGTTCGCGGCGCTCTCGGCGGGCGGCTCGTCGGAGTGCTGGCGGTCCGTTTCGTCGACCATACGCGACCCAACATGCCGGAACACCGTTATACTATCGGCGCTGCCAGGTCGTTGGGGAGCCGTGAAACCTCGCACACACGCGACACGCACGCATCGCGCACGCGCCGTGCACACCCGCGCTGTCTGTCGGTTTCTCGAAAGGCTTTAGAGGGGATCACGGCATAGGGGTGACAACGAGACGGTGACCCCCACGTGCAACTCATCATCACCGAGAAGGACAACGCAGCCCGGCGGATCGCCGAGATTCTGAGTGACGGCAGCGCGACGGCGGAGCGCCACAACGGCGTGAACGTCTACCGCTGGGGCGGGACGCGCGTCGTCGGCCTGTCGGGTCACGTGGTCGGGCTGGACTTCCCCGAGGAGTACAGCAACTGGCGCGACGTCGAACCGGTGGAGCTGATCGACGCGGAGATCGTCACCGAGCCCACCCAGGAGAACATCGTCGGCACGCTCCGGGCGCTCGCGCGGGAGGCCGGCGAGGCGATCATCGCCACCGACTACGACCGCGAGGGGGAGCTGATCGGCAAGGAGGCCTACGAGCTCGTCCGCGAGGAGATCGACGGCCCGATCAACCGGGTCCGGTTCTCCTCGATCACCGACAATGAGGTCCGCGGGGCGTTTGCCGAACCCGACGAGCTGGACTTCGATCTCGCGGCCGCCGGCGAGGCCCGCCAGATCATCGACCTCATCTGGGGCGCCGCCCTCACTCGGTTCCTCTCGCTGTCGGCCGGCCGGCTGGGCCAGGACTTCATCTCCGTCGGCCGCGTCCAGTCGCCGACGCTGAAGCTGATCGTCGACCGCGAGCGCGAGATCCAGGCGTTCGAGCCCGAGACGTACTGGGAGCTGTTCGCTGCCCTCGCAAAAAATGGGGAGGGCTTCGAGGCGCAGTACTTCTACGAGGACGACGACGGCACCGAAGCCGAACGCGTCTGGGAGCAGGAGGCCGCCGAGTCGGTCCACGAGAAACTGCGAGCCGCCGAGGCGGCGACCGTCACGTCGGTCAGTGAGCGCACCCGCACCGACAGCCCGCCCGAGCCGTTTAACACGACCGCCTTCATCAGCGCCGCCGGCTCGCTGGGCTACTCCGCCCAGCGCGCCATGTCCATCGCCGAGGAGCTGTACACCGCCGGCTACGTCACCTACCCCCGCACCGACAACACGGTCTACCCCGACGACCTCGAACCGGACACACTTCTGGATTCCTTCGTGGGAAGTACGGGGTTCGGCGAGGACGCCCGCTCGCTGCTCGAACTGGACGACATCGAGCCGACGCGGGGCGACGAGGAGACGACCGATCACCCGCCGATCCATCCCACGGACGAGCTGCCGGCGCGGGGCGATCTGAGCAGCGACGAGTGGGAGATCTACGAGCTGATCGTCCGGCGCTTTTTCGCGACCGTCGCGGAGCCGGCGACGTGGGCGCACCTGCGCGTGGTCGCGGAGGCCAACGGCTGCCGGCTGAAGGCCAACGGCAAGCGGCTGGTCGAGGCGGGCTACCACGCAGTGTACCCCTACGCCAGCACCAGCGAGAACTACGTCCCGGCTGTCGAGAAGGGCGAACGGCTGACGCTCCGCGGCGTAGAGTTCGAGGAGAAGGAAACCCAGCCGCCGCGGCGGTACGGCCAGAGCCGGCTAATCCGGAAGATGGAGGAGATGGGGGTGGGGACGAAATGCTTGGCTGCAGATACGCCGGTTCTTCATCGTAATCAGGACGGAGATATTATTCGAACTCCAGTTTCCGATCTGTTCACTG
Source organism: Halobacteriales archaeon QS_4_66_20 (assembly GCA_003021015.1). Lineage (GTDB taxonomy): Archaea > Halobacteriota > Halobacteria > Halobacteriales > Haloarculaceae > Halovenus. The sequence continues at coordinate 106,116 of PXRK01000023.1, forward strand.
AAGAATCTATCGTACTGGCGGATGGTAATACGGACATTGCAGTCAACGATAGAGGGCCGACAACGCTTTCAATCGAAGAAAAGAGTAACCGCGTGACTGAACGACAAAAGACACTAATAAGCAGGCGCCCACTCGAATCCCACGAACAGGTCTTCCGGATCACTACGGTGAACGGTACCTTCTCAGTAACCACTGATCATCCGATCTACCGGAGTACTAGCGACGGATTCGAAGTCGTTCCTGCTTCCGAAGTTTCTCGGGGCGACTGTTTGTTGTCTACTCGCCAGGAGACCTCCATCGACTACGAGGGAGACGCCTCCATCATTACCTGGCCAGAATTTGCTTCTTCGTGCGATATCTCTTCGAAGCTGTACGGTTCGAATTGCGGGAACCGGATTGCTGAAATCCGAAACAAACGGAACGAAACCCAGTATGAATTGGCCGGCCGGGTTGATGTGGATCGGACGGCGCTCAGTGACTACGAGAACGGAAAACGCGACGTGCCGGTATGGATTCTCGGAGAACTCGAGATTCGTCCCGAAACACTCCATGGATTGAATTACGATTTGGAGTTCGAGAACCCGTTCCCCCTTTATTGGAGTCCGGAACTCCTTCGGATAGTAGCGCATCTCCTTGGAGACGGATCGATCCACGTAAACGATGAAGAGAACACTGTTGATGTCCGGTACCACAATACCGACCACCGTCTCATCAGCCAGTTTGTTTCAGATATCCAGACTTTATTTGGGTTTACTCCGACTGTCTCTGAGCGAGATGGCCGGAAAAATCATCATAAAAGACGGTATCAAGTGAATCTCCCTGGTGCCGTAGGACGGATTCTGAAGTATATTCTCGATACAGTGGTCGCACAGGCCTGTCCAGACATCCCTGAACAGTTAGAGGCCTTGTTTGTCGGCGCACTGTTCGACGACGAGGGGCACATCTCACGAGAGAGGAAAATCTTCATATCGAATACTGATCACGGATTGCTCGCTGGAGTCTCGGAAATGCTTGAACGGATGAATATAGAGGCCAAGCTTGCGACGAATCAGCACAAGCTCCATGTGAGGGGACGACAAAACGTCGAGCGGTTCCTCGATATCATACCCATTGCAGCTGATGAGAAGTTCTACCGTGGTCTTGATGCACTTCGAGAGTACGACGTAGTCAAACGCAAGGCACTACTACTCGAATTGGCAGCTACTGAGCCGAAGAGTTCCGAAGAACTTGCGACACGTCTCGGAATCTCTCGAGGTCGGGTGAACGCTTACGTCCGAGAATTACGTGATGCGGGACACTTGGAAAAGAAGGTCGAAGGGAGTAATCGATCTAAGGATGGGCTTCGGACGATCCGATACACTGCAACTTCGTTCAAGCAATCTATATACGCGACTGTACTCGATTATCCCGCTGAAATCGAGGTAATTGACGTTGAAGAACGCGATTACGACGGTAATGTATATGACTTAACGATAGACGAGGCTGCACCGAACTTCGCCGTTCAGGGCGGCCCAGTCGTCCACAACTCGACCCGCCACCACACCATCGAGAAGCTGTACGACAGGGGGTACATCGAGGACGACCCGCCGCGGCCGACGGCGCTGGCGGAGGCGGTCGTCGAGGCCGCCGAGGCGTTCGCGGATCTGGTCGTGAGCGAGGAAATGACCGCGCAACTGGAGCAGGACATGACGGCCATCGCCAACGGCGAGGCGACGCTCGACGAGGTGACCGAGGAGTCCCGGGAGATGCTCGAACAGGTGTTCGCGGAGCTGCGCGATTCCCGGGAGGACATCGGCGAGCACCTCCGGGAGTCGCTGAAGGCCGACCGCCAGCTGGGACCGTGCCCCGACTGCGGCGAGACGCTTTTGATCCGCCAGAGCAGCCGGGGGTCGTACTTCGTCGGCTGCGACGGGTTCCCCGACTGCCGGTACACGCTCCCGCTGCCCAGCACCGGCGAGCCACTCGTGCTCGACGACGCCTGCGAGGACCACGACATGCACCACGTGAAGATGCTCGCTGGCCGGGACACGTTCGTCCACGGCTGTCCGCAGTGTGCCGCCGACGCCGCCGACGAGAGCGAGGACCGTGTCATCGGCGCCTGCCCCGACTGCGGCGCGGAGCACAGCGGCGAACTCGCGATCAAGCAGCTCCGGTCGGGCTCGCGGCTGGTCGGCTGTACCCGCTACCCCGACTGCGAGTACTCGCTGCCGCTGCCCCGCCGCGGCGACATCGAGGTCACTGACGCGTACTGCGAGGAGCACGGCCTCCCCGAACTCCACGTCCACGACGGCGACGACGAGCCCTGGGAGCTGGGCTGTCCGATCTGCAACTATCGGGAGTACCAGGCCGAGCAGGCGATCGACGACCTCGAGGATATCAATGGGATCGGCGAGGCGACCGCCGAGAAGCTGGGCGCGGTCGGCGTCGACTCCCCCGAGGACCTCCGCGAGGCCAACCCCGACAGCCTGGCCGGCCAGCTCCGGGGCGTCACCGCCGACCAGCTCCGGGACTGGCAGGGACAGCTGGCTGACTGACACGGTCGTTCGTGAGTATTTTCGGGACTGCATCGTCATATCGGGCGTTTACCGGGCTGTGACGCACGAACTGTGACACCGTCGCGGTAACGAATCACGAACGACCGTATGATCGGCACAGCTCCGCCGCCCTACCTGATGTAGCCGAGGTGTTCGAGCTGATCTTCGAGGTCGTCGTCGATCTCGGTCGTCTCCTCGGTCACGACGTCGGACGCCTCCAGCCGGTTGTAGGCCCCGGTGACGCGGTCGTGGCGGTCCCGCGAGACGATCGTCGCGTCGCCGTCGAACTCGACGTCGGCGGTCACGTGGTCCTCGCCGCGGGACGCGAACGTTCGGACGGCGTCTTCGCGGGTTTCGTACACCGCGCGCCAGGGGCCGACGAACCGCTCGACACCGTCGACCGACCGGTACTTCGCCACCTTCGACTCCGGCAGGCGAAACGTCGAGGCCAGCACCGGGCCCTCGGTGACGAACGGATCGTCCTCGATGGCTTCGTCGTCGCTGGCGTCATCGCCGTCGCCGTCCTCGACTCCGACCGCCGCGTCCGGATCCGCGGCGACCGACCGGGCGACCGCGGGGATGTCGGTCAGCGAGACGACCTCGTCGACGGTCCGGCCCGCCGTCTGGCCGGGGTACTGCACCACGAGCGGGACGTGGGTGAGTACCTCGTGGATTCCCCACTTGTGCTCGCGGAGGCGCAGGTCGGGGTCGACGCGGCTTTGCTCGCCGAACGCCTCGCCGTGGTCGCTGGTGACGATCACGAGCGTCTCCGAGAGCGCGCCGCGGCGCTCCAGGTCGGCGATCAGGTCCCGGACGACTGCGTCGGCCTGCCTGATCGTCCCGTCGTACAGCGGCTCCAGCGCAGCCAGCCGATCCCAGCCGCGGTCCGCGAGTGTCTCGCGTACGCTCGGCATCCCTGAGTCTTTGGTCTCCCGGTCGCTCTCGCTGCTCCACCTGTCGAACTCCGGTTCGGGCTCGTACGGCGAGTGGGCGTCCATCAGGTTGATGCAGGCCGCCCAGGGGCCGTCCTGCTGGTCCTCCCACTCGAGGAACGCGCCGGTGAACGTCCCGCCGTACTCGGTTTTGAACCCGCCAGCGCCGTCGTCGCTGCCGTCACCGTCGCCGTCATCGTCGCCGCCGGTCAGCCCGCCGATCCAGTCCGCGGCGCTGCCGGCAGCAGAGGCGCCCGCCCGGAGCGGCGCCGGACCCGACTGGATCCCCTCGCTCACCCGCGCGGTCGTATCGGCGATGCGGAAGTACGTGCGCTCGATCAGCGGGTTCCCCAGCGTGTTCTCCAGGCGCTTTGCCAGCGAATACTCCGGCGTGTACAGGTGGTCGAACGCTTCGCCGAGGTTCGAGGCGTTCGAGACGATCCGGTTGTTCGTGAAGAGGCCGGTTGCGTACCCCTCGGCCGCGAGATCGCGCCAGACCGTCTTATCGAGGTCGATCTGTGCGGTGTGGTGTAGCGCCCGGTGCTCCTCGACGTGTGCGCCGGTGAACATGCTCACGTGGCTCGCGATGCTGTGGATGCCCGGCGCTCGCGCCTGCCTGTACCACGTCGCGCGGTCCGCAAACTCCGCCAGAAACGGCGTCGTCTCCCGTTCGTACCCGTGTAGACTCGTGTTCTCCGCCCGGACTGAGTCGAGTATCACGAGCAGGACGTTGGCCTGATCAGCCATTGATGTACCAACGCAGCACCGGTGCTTAAACTGACTGTTCCGATCGTTCGGCTACTTTTTTGCCTCATCGCCACAGTGATGGAGTGCCAGCCGTGTCCGAACGACAGGTGCCCCGCCTGGATCCACACGCTCATTAGACTGGCTGCGCGAGAGAGAGATATGGCAGACGTGGCACAGGCGTTCGTCCCCGGTCACGTGACGGGGTTTTTCACGATCAACCCCGATCCGGACCCCACGAAAGCGGGGTCGCGGGGTGCCGGGATCACGCTGTCCGATGGTGTGACGGTGACCGTTCGGCCGGCGTCGGAGGCGCGGGTGGTCCTCAACGGCGAGAAGCTCCGGATGGAAGCCGTCGAGCGGACGTTGCGCGCGCTCGAACTGCGGGCGGAAGTCCGCGGCGTGACCGACCTCCCGCTGGGGGCGGGCTTTGGCGTCTCCGGCGCGATGGCGCTCGGCGGCGCGCTCGCGGCCAACGCCGCCTTCGACCGCCGGCTCTCGGAGAACGAACTCGTCACTATCGCCCACGGCGCGGAGGTCGAGGCCGGGACAGGCCTAGGCGACGTCGTCGCGCAGGCCCGCGGCGGGGTCCCGATCCGCCTCGACCCCGGCGGCCCGCAGGACAACCTGCTCGACGCCATTCCGTCACAGGAGCGCGTCGAGTACCACGTCATCGGCGACCTCTCGACCGATGACGTTCTCACCGGCGACACTGACGCGATCACCGAGGCCGGCAAGACAGCGCTCTCGTCGGTCGTCGGCAAGCCGACGATGGCGCAGTTCATGGCGGCTTCGCGTCGCTTCTCGCGCGAGTCTGCGCTCCTGACGCCGGCCGTCAAGCGCGTGATTTCCGACGTCACCGAGGCCGGCGGCACGGCGGCGATGGCGATGCTCGGCGAGACCGTCGTCGCGCTCGGAACAGGGCTCTCCGACGCGGGCTACGAACCCGACGCCTGCCGGATTCACCAGGCGGGCGCGACGATCCAGCCGCTGGAGTGAGCGGACCCCTACAGCACGCCGAGCAGAAAGGCCCAGGTAATGACCGCGCCAGACTACAACGGACGTTTGATCGAAGACAACGGGGGAGCCCGACCGAAATCCGGGCGTATAAACGCCGGCGGCGAGTGCCCGCACACATGGACAGGGAGGTCTCGCTCCGCCGGACTGCACTCGGTAACGGCGCGACGGCAGACGAGCTGCGGGCGCTGCTGACGGCGTACTTCGAGGAGGCGAACCGGCTCGGGCAGGCGTACTTCGACGACGAGGCGTTCGGCGCCAACATCGAGACCATTGTCGATGGGGACGTCGAGCGCCTGCGGACGGCGACGCTCGACGAGCCGCTGTTCGTCGCCAGGATCGACGGGGCGCTCGTGGGGTCGGTCCAGCTCAAGCGCCTCGATGCGTCGCGGGCGGAGATCAAGCGCATGTACGTCGAGCCCGCCTCCCGCGGGGAGGGGATCGGTCGCTCGCTCGTGGAGCTGGTGCTCGCGGAGGCGCGCGCAGGCGGGTTCGAGACACTCCTGCTCGGGCTCGCGCCGTACCACGGGGAGGCGGCGTCGCTGTACGAGTCGCTGGGCTTCGAGTACCGGCCGGCCTACGAGGAGAACCAGGTGCCCGAGAGCGTCGAGGAGTGGTACTTCATGGAGCGGTCGCTCGACGCCTGATCGCGACCGAACAACGACGGCTTTTCGACGGTCCGTCACGAGCCACGACACATGAGCGAGATCGAGATCCCGGAGAGCCACCCGCGGTACGAGTCGCTGCTCACCCGCCACCGGATCGAGGCGGGCGTCGAGCAGGGGCTCACGAGCCGGCAGGGGCTCATCGCGCATGGCCGGGGCGAGGCGTTCGACTACCTGCTGGGCGAGGAGACGATCCCCAGCGCCGACGAGGCCGCCCGGGTCGCCGCGGCGCATCTGCTGCGAGCCGACCATCCCGTGCTCTCGGTCAACGGCAACGTCGCCGCGCTCGTCCCCGAAGAGATCGTCACACTCGCCGGCGTCACCGGCGCCGACCTGGAGGTGAACCTGTTCAACCGCAACGAGGAGCGGATGCGGGCGATCGTCGACCACCTCGAAGCCCACGGCGCGACCGACGTCAAGGGACTCGCGGCCGACGCCCGGATCCCGGGGCTGGACCACGAGCGGGCGAAAGTCGACGCCAACGGGATCTCCGAGGCGGACGTCGTGCTCGTGCCGCTGGAGGACGGCGACCGGGCGGAGGCGCTGGCGGCGATAGGGAAAACCGAGATCGTGATCGACCTGAACCCGCTGTCGCGGTCGGCGCGGACCGCCGCCGTGCCGGTCGTCGACAACATCATCCGCGCGATCCCGACGATCACCGAGCACGCCCGAGACCTCCAGGGCGCGTCCGGCGCGGACCTCGACGCCGTCGTCGAGGCGTTCGACGCGGACGGGGTGCGGGCCGCCGCTGAGGCGCGGATCCGCGGCGACAGCCTGGAGTAATCGTCTGATACTGATTGTTGTAACTCTTTACCACCGGGTATTCCTCAGACGCCAGTTTCAGGCCGTGAAACCAACGATATTGCGATGTGGTGCCGAAAATAGTCATGCATGACCGTATGACGCTACGCAGCCATCGGACCGACCAGAACACCTTTCAATAATCCGGTGGTACTACCAGGTACTATGAGAGAGTTCAACCAGTTCAGCGACGTCGGCGAAGCGGACGTAACGCGTGCGATCGGACAGGAGTGGACCGAGGAGTTCATGGACTTCTCGGACTCGGACGTGATCATCGTCGGCGGCGGCCCGTCGGGGCTAATGGCCGGCAAAGAGCTCGCCGAGCGGGGCGTCCAGACGATGATCGTCGAGAAGAACAACTACCTCGGCGGTGGGTTCTGGCTCGGCGGGTTCCTGATGAACAAGGTCACCGTCCGGGATCCGGCCCAGCACATCCTCGACGACCTCGAGGTCGACCACAAGCAGTCACAGGACAGCGAGGGGCTGTACGTCGCCAACGGGCCCGAGGCCTGCTCGGGGCTGATCAAGGCCGCCTGCGACGCCGGCGCCAAGATCCAGAACATGACCGAGTTCACCGACATCGTGATCCGCGAGGACCACCGCGTCGGCGGCATCGTGATGAACTGGACGCCGGTCCACGCGCTGCCCCGCGAAATCACCTGTGTCGACCCCATCGCGGTCGAGGGCGACCTCGTCATCGATGCCTCCGGCCACGATGCCGTGGCGGTGACGAAGCTCCACGAGCGCGGCGTGCTCGACGCCCCGGGCATCGGCCACGCGGCCGAGCACAACACGGGGATGGATCAGACCGACTCGGACCAGTACGGTGCGCCCGGCCACGACTCCCCGGGCCACGACTCGATGTGGGTCGGCGAAAGTGAGGACGCCGTCGTCGAGCACACCGGCCTCGCCCACGACGGCCTCATCGTGACGGGGATGGCGACCGCGACGACCTACGGCCTGCCGCGCATGGGCCCGACGTTCGGTGCCATGCTCGTCTCGGGGAAGCGCGCCGCCCAGGCCGCTATCGACGAACTCGGGATCGACGCCGAGGACGTCGACATGACGACCCGCGCCAGCCCCGCCGACGACTAACTTCTTTTTACTCCCTCGGGTTTCCTCGCTCCCTGCGGTCGCTGGCCGTCAGCGGCTCGTTCGTGTTCGTCGGCAGGCGGACGTCGCGACTGTTCCACTCCCCAGCGAGGAACTCGTGGTCCCCGGACTCGATCGCACGGAGTTCGTTGCTGCCCGCCGAACGGAACGCTGGTCCCGGCATGGCAGCCGGTTCTCCCGGGCGGTACAAGTAGATGGCTATCGTGGGGCACGTGCGCCCCTTCGCCGGAACCGGGCGGTCGCGGGCAGTGAACGGACGGGACCACAATTGTTTCACCCGTCGGTGACCGACCGGCCCACATGGTCGAGCAGGTCACGCTGTACCGCGCCCCGACGACCGCCGCGGACGCCGACGCCATCGCCGACTGGCTCCGCGAGCGGATCGACGTGGACGTCGTCGTTCGGGACCGCTTTTGCTCGCTGTCCGCCGACGACGACCTCGCCGAGGAGCTGGCCGGCGCGCGCGTGCTCTCGCCACACGACCGGGAAACCGGCAACACGATGCTGGGGGTCGTCCGCTACGAGGAGCGCGCCATCGAAGACCCCGAGCGTGCCGGCGGCGTCGTTTACGACGGCCTGGCGGTCCAGGAGAGCCTCGGCCGGCGCATCCCCGAGGGGGAGCGAGCGCTCGAGCACCTGCACGTACTCCTGCTGGATCGCGTCGTCGGGACCTGGGGCGAGCACGACGGCCGCTGGCACAAGCGCGTGAACGTCCTCGGCCAGCCGGCACTGGTGTCGGTGCCGGGGCTGTACGAGGCGCCGGCCAAGCCCGAAGCCTACTACCGGGCAAAACAGCAACACGCCCTGCTGTCCGGCGGCGCGCCGCCGCGGGAGGTGCTCGAATCCGAAATCGAGGGCGAGTTCCTGGTCGCGGACGACCCGCGGACCACCGACGCGCTCCGTGGTTACGTGCTCCAGGCGGTGCACTACATCGACACGGGAGAGGATTTCTGCGAGGAGCCCGGCTGCCGGCTGCACGACCCCCACCGCCAGCCCGGCGTGATCGAGGCACAGCTCCGGGATCCGGCGTTCTGCGACCGCCACGCTGACCTGTACGAGCCCGAGGGGTAAAGTGTTGACATCCTCCTCGGCGTGAACGCGGAGGAATCCTGAGCGTTGGAGATTTCAGGTTTACAGTCCCACCGAGCATCCAACCGGTACGAATCCATGGGGA
>PXRK01000024.1:0-9446 GCA_003021015.1 Halobacteriales archaeon QS_4_66_20
CTCCTGAAAATCAGAACGGTGAGGATCAACGAGATACTCCAACTGCACAACAAACCGTTTGACCTGTCCACGGTCAACGTCGATCCCGAGCCTGCGGCGTGCTCGACGGTGAACTCGGGTGGTAAATTCCCTGTCGTAGTCTCGGGGGTCGTCGATCATTCGTTACCGGTGTTCGTCGATCCACTCGCACCAGTCGTGAAAGTTCTCGGCTCCGCACTGGTCGGCGATATTCTGTAACGTGCCGATCCGAACACGATCGTGGAGCGGGACTGTCACTGTTCGCTTCTCGCCAGTTTCGGGATGCGTGTACTTCAAAATCGCGTGGTCTCCCCGTGTCCGGTCGTGTCTGTAGCCGAACTTCTGTAGCACGTTGACGATTTCCTCGCCGGAAAAGTCCCGCGAGGCCATTTCTAGGAGTTGAGCCACGGCGCGTCCGGTTCCGGGGCTGACGTGTCGTCGTCGCGTGCCTCCTCCGTGAGTGCAACCGCCTCGTCGAGATTTTCGAGTGCTTGTTCGCGTGTTTCGCCCTGCGAGGCGACACCGGTCTCCTCGTCGATTGCCGACCACCAGCCGTCGTCTTCCTCGATCAATCGGATTTCTCGCCCGGTGCTCATAGACCTACCAAACGGTAGTTTTCATTCCGGTATAAATGTGTGGCTCGGCCGGGGGTGACCCGCTCAGACGCTTCAGGTAGTGGTCGGGAAAGCCCTCGATGTTGTGGAATTTGTTCATGATCCGGTCACGAACGTTGGGCTCGGCGTCACGCAGCCAGTCGGCTGCGCGGTCCGACACAACCACATCAGCCATGGGTTACGCCGAGTCGAACTCGGCTTCGAGGCTTTCTAATGCGACCGCGTCCTCACGGTCGACCGCGTCGGCCCGTTCCGCCACGTCGGGTGCGAGCCGGGGCGCGACCGTCGCCCACCACCCAGCCCCCCGCGCGCCGGTTTTCTTCTTGTCGACGAGGCCCTTCTCGCGCAGTTGTTCTAGTCGGTGATGAACAGCCTGACGTGATACGGGCAGTTGATTGGCGATTTCTGACGCCGTTAGAAACGGATCATCAGTCGCGTCGAACACCTTGAGAATATCCTGTTCGGTGACCTTCTCGGAGAAGTGCCATTAAAAACTACTCGCCGCCGTCTGTCGCGGCGCGGCCGTCCATCTGCCCGAAATACCGTTCGGCGTCGTAGTCTTCAGGGTTCCCGCCGAGGTCTTCGGCCAGTTCTGCCCGGATGACTTCCCGCTGTTCCTGGATTTTCTCGCTCAGTTCCTCCAGCGCGTCCTCGCTTACCGGCTCTCTATCCCGTGCCATTGTTCGAACCTCTTGATGAATCGTTGGATGTTCTTGGATAAATGGTCTTCGGCGAAATCAAGCGCCACTCCCGGCGGCATCGAAGGAGCGACGTACTCCGTCCGATACTTTTCACTGTCTCTGTACATGTCGATGTGTAGCCCTTCCTCGGTTACGTCGTGACCGTGAGTACTCTCGGGGTCGTGATCGTACCGAACGACAACCTCCCACTTGTCGAGTCGGTACTCCAACTGGACGACGAATCGGGTCACCTCGCCTTTGTCATGAGAGTACCCCAGCCGTTGCCGAACGTCGGCGTCAATCCGCGCCGTGTGTTCTCGGTCGTAGTCCCGTGGCTCCTTAGTCATCTTTTTCAGTGTCGGTTTCCAGATCCTCCGCGTCGAGATCTCCTGACCCGAAAAATCCCGCGTTGTCATTGCATGAACTGGGGAAGGTCGTGGGGCTCGTCGGGGATTTCATCGGGATCAACGCCGATGCTCCGCAGAAACGCATCCTCATCCTCGATGGGTTCGCCCGCCTCGCCCGTGTGGAGGGCGACCGCTTCATCGAGGTTGTCGAGTGCCTCCCGCCGCGTCTTCCCCTGCGAGGCGACACCGGTCTCCTCGTCGATTGCCGACCACCAGCCGTCGTCTTCCTCGATCAATCGGATTTCTCGCCCGGTGCTCATAGACCTACCATCTTTACCACCATGGCGACACAGATATGGTGTTAGCGGGCGGGAAACAGCCGATACGCTATCTTGGTCCTGAAAATAGTCACGCACGACCGTATCAAACCAGGGCAGGATCAGTGTCAGTGTTGCCAACAACTTCGATATCGAGACGAACGCGGCCGTACGGGATAACGGGTCGTTTCGACCGTCCATCCCTTTCGAAGTAGACAATGTGATGCTCGGCGAGCACTTGGACATCACTGTGGACATCCGCGTAGTTTCGGTCGAGTCGGTCAGCAAGATCGCTGATGCTCGCTGGTGTGTCAGTCATGATTGCTCGCATGACTTCAACTCGGCGGTCAGTCAGTAGTTGCCGTACATCAGCGATACTCTCGAACGACCGGACGGCCTCATCCGCAACCCCATCAGTTGTCAGCTGGTCTCGTGCCTGGTCGAAGACATCGCCAGCCGATTCGACGGTTAGCCGAAGCGTCTCCGGGTAGTTTGCCGCACCATTTGCGTCCAGTTCTTGAGCGTTGGGATTATCGGTCATACGCGATCACCTCGGTTTCGAAGTCTGCAAGATGGCTGTCGAGATCCTCAAATTCGAGTTTTGTCACCTGTTCTTCGCCGTCAACCCACTCGTGCCGGTGGTGGTGGCCTGCGCCGTGTGTCGGAACTCTGGAATTATCGTACCGAAGAAGGCTGTCGCCCGTCTCCGGGTCGTAGTATTGAAACCGGTAGTTCACACCACCGGGGTAGTCGGAACTTTCCACGGCAAAGAGCCGTACTCGGGTCCCATCCCGAAAGGTGTGTTCGGCGTCAACCAGAACGTCACCATCTGCCATCCCTATTATAGGGTATTACCCAATGATGTATAAATATATTGGATTATAGGCTATACAGCTACTCTTTTGAGAGCCAAACCGACGGGGAGCGCAGAGAGCGGCTGCGTGCGGAGCCACAGGGTGATCGGGCAATCCTCGGGCGGCTGCTGGTCGTCCTCGGTGCACCCCAGGGCCGCAAGACAGCCCAGCAGTTCGGGCTGCCGTAGTGGCTCGGCCGCGCGCTCAATCCAGTGCGCTGCCGGTTCGCGGCGATCTACCTGCTGAACCGTGGGGTCAAACGACCCGAACGGGACGTGCTCATTGTTCGGGAGGAGCGCCCACGCGCGTACTTGAAGGCGCTAGCCGGGCTGTTCCGGTCGCTGACCGACGCGCGGGTATCTATCGAGGGTGAGTACAACGTGGTGATCGAGGACGCAGTGCTGCCGGATGTTGACGTGCCGAAAAAATTCGAGTGAACGGTGTTAGTTAGGCGTCGGGGCCTTCGTCAGTCGACAGCGTCGAAGTACTGTCGCTGTCTGGATCTTCCCAGACGACGTTGATGACGTAGTCTGATCCGGTGTCAGAACCTGTACCCGACGTGTCACCTAATTCGACCGATTGCCCAGCACTAACTACCCCAGATGTACCTGCAAGGTTATTCCAACTGTCTGATGGCGAATTGCTGCTCCCGTATGCTTGGCCGAGGTTTTCACCGCGGATGAACAATTGGTCTCCGTCGATTTCGTCACCATCGCCGTGAGTCACCAACAGATCGCCCGATGAACCGTCCCAGTCGAAGTTGAAGTCGGCGGTCGGTGCTGGGTTGTTCTGGTCGCCGAGTCCGAGGACGAACGACGCGATGACGGCCGCGAGGATCACCGTGATCGCGACCATCAGGATCACGCCAATTACCGGGCTTACTGCGTCGTCGTCTGCGAAGAGGTTTTTGATGTTCATTGTTGGATTACGCATCTGGTCCTCTGTCAGTGCTAAGCGTTGATGTGGAATCACTGTCCGGGTCTTCCCAGACCACGTTGACGACATACTCATTGGATGGAGAGTTCAGAGCAACAGTTGCAGATTGCCCTGCACTGATAGTGTCCGTATTGGCATACGTTGATGAGATGGCACCTTGCAAGTTGCCCCAATGTTGATCGTTACCAGTTCCAAACGTCGTTACGTTATCTATCTGTTGCCCGCGGATGTAGAGATTTTGCGCTACTAGCTCATCACCATCGCCGTGGGTTATCGTGATTTGACCACTGCTCCCTGCATCACTGTCATAATCGAAGTCGAAGTTAGCTGTCGGTGCTGGGTTGTTCTGGTCGCCGAGTCCGAGGACGAACGACGCGATGACGGCCGCGAGAATCACCGTAATAGCGACCATCAGAATCACGCCGATTACCGGGCTCACCGCATCGTCTTCTTTGAATAATCGTTTCAGATTCATTATGATCTTCTCATTTTGACCCTGAATAGTTTAATGTACTATGCGTCTGGCCCCTCGTCGGTGCTAAGCGTCGAGGTAGTGTCACTATCTGGGTCTTCCCAGACGACATTAATCGTGTATTCAGCACCATCTGTTCCTGGAGCACCGCTGACGCTCAAATCATAACTATTCCCTGATGCAACCATTCCATCGCTATTGGTATTACTAGACGGCCACTGAACTTCAGATCCGAAGTTACCTCTCATGTACACGTTAGCAGGATCAAGTGAATCTCCGTCACTATGCGTGACAACTACATTGGGGCCTGAACTGTCGTAATTAAAGTCAAAGTCTGTAGTCGGTGCCGGGTTGTTCTGGTCTCCAAGTCCGAGGACAAACGACGCGATGACGGCCGCGAGGATCACCGTGATCGCAACCATCAGGATCACGCCGATCACCGGGCTCACCGCGTCGTCATCTCTGGCTAGATTTTTGATGTTCATTCTTTTCTAGATTTAGGCGTCCGGTCCCCTGTCGGTGCTGAGCGTTGACGTGGTATCGCTGTCGGGATCTTCCCAGACCACGTTGATCGTGTAGTCCGATGCCATCGAACCGCCAATCTCGATGGAGTCTCCCGCGGCAACTGTGCTTGGACTGCTTGGGCTTGTACTCAGTGTTTGCCAATCTTGGTCGCCAGTGGGCGAGTAGTCTCCGCGGACGTACACCTGCGTAGCGTCTAATTCATCGCCATCGCCATGAGTGATCGTCAGCGAGCCGTCGTCTGATGTGGCTGTTCCATTATCCCAATCGAAGTTGAAGTCGGCTGTCGGTGCCGGGTTGTTCTGGTCTCCGAGTCCGAGGACGAACGACGCGATGACGGCCGCCAGGATCACCGTGATCGCTACCATCAGGATCACGCCGATCACCGGACTCACCGCATCGTCGTCCGTAAGGAGTTGTTTGAATCTCATCGCTGCGGTAGTTTCATCTTACGAGAGCGGTAATAAAGGGTTAGCAATGTTTGGACGACCATACTCACCAAGTGAAATCGGGAGTTGATTTTCATTGCCAGAAAATACCCCCGGTTCAGTGTTTTCACAGTGAGATAATCACCAGACGACAAACAATCCGAAATCAGTTACAAGTTGTTACCTTATTTTCATCTGGAGATTTCACATCTGAGTATCAGAGATAAAATAGAATTTGCACCCCGGAAATCAGTCTGAGAATGAGCCATAGACTCACCGAACAATCGGGAGCCATTTTAATTCTGCGTCCGAGCGAGGCTGTGGGGCCGTCGAGTTGTGCGCGCCAAAGCGCGTTGTCTCCGAGGGCGGCCCCCACCGGATTCGATCCGTTTCACGTCAGAGCGCGTTGACGATGTTCAGATATCCGCTGCCATAGTATTCTTTCCCATACTCGTCCGGAACATCCGCGGCGCGCTTGAGGGCTGCTTCAACCTGGTTGGCGTTGTAGTTGGGGTTCGCACTCTTGACAAGAGCGGCCGCGCCGGCGACGTTTGGGGCAGCCATCGAGGTCCCGGCTTTCCAGCCGTAGCCCGGAACCTGCGTGTCGGGTTCGTCGTCGTCGTCCGTATCCTCGTAGCTAAACACCGTATTGAAGACGAGGTCGTAGTACCACGGAACGCCCGTCCCGATTGCACCAAGGTCCGCGTCTCCACCAGGAGCACCGAGCGTGATCGCGTTCGTCCCGAAGTTGGTGTAGAACGCTGGACTCTCCGGCGGTTCCTCGAAGTCGAAGACCTCGCCATCACTATCGGCATCCCACCCGTATCCGATCGGCCCGGTTGCCGAGACCGAAACCGCCTGTGCCCCCTCGTTGGGCAGGCTGATGAAGTTCTTGTCGTGCTGGAGGTCGGCGGCGTCGTTGCCAGCTGCAATAACCAACAGCGTCCCCTCCTTGTTTGCGTAAGTCATCACACTGTTGAGAACTTTGCCGTAGAACTGTCCAAGGCCCTGTCGTGGAATGGGGTATGCTCCCAAACTCAGGTTCGCCACGTCAGCATCGACCCTGGCACTGTAGACAACCGCTGCAAGGATGTCGGCGAATGAGGCCAAGGGGCCAGAGAAAACTCGACAGTCCACTAAATCGGTTTTAGGCGCCGTACCGTTCACACCGATACCTGCACTATTGTCCGCCGCGACGATGCCTGCCACGTGCGTCCCGTGGTCGTCCCCGCCGACCGGGTTGTGGTCACCTCCGTCGTCCGTGAAGTTCTTCGACAGTTCGAGGTTGAGAGGGCCCGCCAGATCGGGATGGGTTTCCAGAATACCTGAGTCGATGACCGCGACTCGCGATCCCTCACCCTCCGTCACTGCATGTGCTTCCGGAACGTTCAGATCGGCCTTGTCCCATTGCAGGAAGTCTCCCGGTTGCCCCTCGTAATCACTCGCATCGAACGTCGGCACCTCCTCGTTGACGTCCGGCTCGTTAAGCTCGATCTCGATATCCGGTGCGTAGTTACCCACGGCCTTTTTTACGTCCTTCTCGGGGCCGCGGACGACGACATAGTCGACGCCCGGCATCTCGTGGACGACCTCCAGGCTGCTCAGATCCGCCCGCCCCTTGGTCTTGACGATGAACCGGTCGGTGCGAGTCGCAGCTGTGACTGCCGTTCCCGTAGCAATACCCCCGAGTACTGCACCACTTACCTTGAGGAAAGTCCTCCTGCGTTGGTGTACCATACCACTCGCTGTTTCTCAGGACTGGATCAAAAAAGTACATCATTCAGACTCCAGGAATCACTGGTCGGATACGGACCGCTCGATTGGAGGCAACATATATCCGCGTTCTGGTGCAAGCATGGATCAGACAACCGGGGATATACACCCGGACGTGATTCGTCAAAGTCATCTCGACACAGATCGGGACTGTCAGGGTCGATACTCGATGATATCGTGTCCTGACGTGTCACAGAGTCACGTCCGGGTGTATAAGTGGTGCCCCATTCCGCCTACAATGGAACGATACAACCAACTCTACAGGCTGTACGAGGAGTTCGACACCGAGACGTTGCGGGCCTACCAGGAACTCGTGGACCTGTTTCCGCCGGTCAACTCCCGTGTCGCACTCGAGCAGTGGCAGAACGCGAAAAACGCTCTCGAAGAGCGAAAGGAGACGATCCGCTCGAGCTTTCCACAGGTCGGAGAGACGTTCGCCACGCTCGCGAGTCACGCGACCCGCGATCAGGCGTTCAACGCACTGGATCTGTGCACGAAGTACGACCGCGGGATCAACGTGTTCGTCCTCGATGTCGACGAGACGTTGCGCTCTGCCGGCAGCACCGACAACGAGATCCAGCGGGAGACGCTGCACCTGCTGACGCGACTCCACGAGGAGGGAACGCCGATCGTCATCTGCACCGGGCAGACGCTGGAGAACGTCAAGGGCTTTCTCATCCAAGGGCTGGGCAACGAGATCGTCTACTCCGGCGACGTCAGTATCGTCTACGAGACGGGGACCGGCGTGTTCACCCCCGGCCACGGGCCGGCCACCAAGCAGTTGCTGTACGAGAATCTCGACGAGGACGTCCAGGACGTGTTCAGGCGCGTCCGCTCGCGGATCCTCTCGGAGGCGCCCGACACCGTCCGCCAGGGCTGTCACCTCCAGGGCAACGAGTTCAACATCACGCTCAAGCCGAACTTCGAGACCGGCAGCAGCCAGGCACGGGACGTGATCGACGAGGGGCTCGTCTACCTGCTGGACCTGGTCGGATCCAGCGTCGCCGCCGTCGCGGGCGCCGACGGCGGCACGGATCAGCACTGGGCGCGGGCGTACTACGCCGACGCCGACCCCGAGATCAGGTCGGTACTCGAAACTACTGACGAACTACCCGAGGAAAGCGTAGACGAGATTCCGGAGCCGTGGACGGAGATGTTCGATCGACTCGACGTCGCGTACTACGAGGCTGACGCGGCGGAAGTCACGTCGCTGGAACTCAACAAGGTCGTCGGCGTCGAGGCCGCGTTCGACGTGCTAGACATCCAGGATCCGTTCGCGCTGGTGATGGGCGACTCGAAGAGCGACCTTCGAGTGATGCGCTGGGTCGAGGAGAACGGGACGGGCATCGCCGCCGCGCCGAACCACGCGTCTCGTGACGTTCTCGACCACGTGATGAACACCGACGAACTGGTGTTCGACCGCGGCGGCGTCGCCGAGATGCTACGGACTGCGTACGCGATGAACCTCCTGGCCGATCTGGAGTGATCGACCGGAGATGGTCACGAATCACGAACGACCGTATCACTCGTTCTCGACCGCGATCACCTGGATGAGCGAGTGAACCGGGACGCGATTGATCTGTTCGACGCCCTGTTTGTCGACGAGGACGCCACAGGAGACGGGTTCGCCGCCCTGGTCGCGGATCGCGTCGATCGTCTCACTCAGCGTGGTGCCGCTGGTGATCGTGTCGTCGACGACGAAACACCGCCGCTCGCGGATCTCGGCGAAGTTCCGCGAGAAGGTGCCCTGCAGCTCCTCCATGTCGCCGTCCTCCCAGTGGTGTTTGCGGGGAACGTAGGTGGCGATGTCGGCCTCCAGTTCCCGCGCGACCACCGTCGCGATCGGCGCCCCCGCTTTCTCGATGCCGACCGCCAGGTCGACGTCCTGGCCGTGTTTCTTGAGGAGATTCGCGAGCGCCGTCCCGATGTGGGTCAGCCGGATCGAGTCGCGGCCGATCGCACTCCAGTCGACGTGGATGTCCGTCGGGCTGGTCGCCTCGGTCGTGTCCGGCCGGTCCGGAGTGCCGCTGCGCTCGACGAGCCAGCGCGCCGTCTCGCGACTGACGTTCAGCTCGTCGGCGATTTCGCCCTTCGAGAGCCCCTGCTCTGCCAGCTCCGCCGCCCCGTCGATGAGATCGTCGATGTTCTTCATTGCAGGTGGCTTTGACCCCGGTGTTCATAGTGTCTTCGCCGCCGATCGACCGGCAGCACCCCGTCTGGGCCCTGAATCGGGGGAGCCGAGGTTCGAAACACCGGGAGGCTGTCCGTAGGACACTTGCACGAGAGGCAAACTATCTTTAGTCAGCGAGAGAATCCCGTCGTCGTCGGCCTGCGGCCGACTGCCCGTGGCGTCTTAGTAATTCACAGAAGCTATTGAGGAATCTGTGAGAGATGAAACAGCAGGTTCGAGACAGAGAACGCCCCAGGTCGCTCGACTGCGCTCACTTCGCTACGCTTCGTTCGCCAGCCGGGACTCGCTGCGCGC
>PXRK01000024.1:9456-50044 GCA_003021015.1 Halobacteriales archaeon QS_4_66_20
TGCTCGACGACGGCGGCCGACGCAAGCACTGAGCGGGCGGTGTCTTCGTGAGCGGAGCGAGCGAAGGCCAGCGAGTCACAGCCCGCGCAGCGCAGCGAGCAGGACTGTCTCGCCAGGCGGAGAGCGAAGCGCGCAGCGAGGGTCACGCGAGCGGAGCGAGCGTGACCTCGGTAGACGACCGAAGGGAGTCTGCCGGTGCCCCCGAGTCGAGCAGCCGGGGGCTTCCTGCATCTACGAGTTCTTCAATTTCTTCCCCGAGGTACTACGACGCCACGCTGTTCACGACGGGCGTGAATCGCGTCAGCGTCGGTACGTTTTTGCCAGTTCGGCCCGTTTGCACACCCAACCGAGGCGGCATGACCGCCCCCATGTCGGGACAATCGGACAATTTCGGGATTCCTGCCCGACTCTCGCAGGTATCCCCTGCGGGAGAGGCGCAGGATACCGACCCAACACAACAAGGTACCTCCGAATCCCCCCACGGGATAGGAGTAACGGGGGCGTGGCACTCCCCGCACCTCGTCGGTGTGCAAACCCGAGGTTCCCAAACCAGCCGCCACGCGGTGGTGGGAAGCCGCGCCGGTTACGGCGCGGAGGATGTCACACAGGTGGGACACTCGGAGTACTTGTATGACAGACGCAGCAACTGGCGCGGCGGATCCGCTCTCACTGCACGGGATCGTGCCGCCGACAGTGACGGCGTTCGACGCGGAGGAGTCGGTCGACTACGAGGCCACGGCTGCCCACGCACGCTTCGTCGTGGAGAACGGCTGTCACGGCGTCGTCCCGCTGGGAACGAACGGCGAGTTTCCGCTGCTGACGGCCGAAGAGCGCCGCGGCGTCGTGGAGGCGGTGGCGAACGAGATTTCGGACGTCCCGGTGATCGCTGGCGTGGGCGCGCCGAGCACACACGAAACACTCACACTCGCCGAACACGCCGAGGGAGCGGGCGTCGACGGCATCATGGTCGTCACGCCCTACTACTACCCGCTGGACGGGACGGCTGCCGTACAGCACTACCGGCGGGTCGCCGATCGCGTCGACCTCCCGGTGTACGTCTACCACATCCCGAGCAAAACCGGGAACGCACTCTCGCTGTCGACGTTCGACGAGATCGCCGCCATCGACGGGATCGCCGGCGTGAAAGACTCCAGCAAGGACGTCCCGTGGCTGGGCCAGGCGATCGATGCCCACCCCGAGCTGACGTTCATGGCCGGCTCGGACTCGCTCCTGTTCCCGGGGCTGGAGGTTGGCTGTGCTGGCGCGGTCAGCGCGGTCGCGAACGTCTTCCCCGAACTGGTCGTCGACCTCTACGAGGCGTACGACGCCGGGAACGAGGAACGCGCACGCGACCTGCAGAGCAGGGTGTACGAGGTTCGCTCTGTGATGAAACGCGGGCCGTACATGGCCGGCGTCAAGACTGCCCTCTCGCTTCGCGACGTGCCGTTCGACGTGGGTGGGCTGCGCTCGCCGCTCCGGACGATGGACGACGAACAGCGCGAGGCGTTGCGCGCGGACCTGCAGCGGCTGGAGCTGATCTGAGATGGTCGAGGTCGCGACGTTCGGCGAGACGATGCTGCGCCTCTCGCCGCCGACGGGGGAGCGCATCGAGTCGACCGACAGCCTGGAGTGTCGGACCGCTGGCGCTGAGAGCAACGTCGCAATCGCCGCAGCGCGGCTCGGTACCGACGCCGCGTGGCTCTCGAAGCTCCCGGATTCCGTGCTGGGACGGCGGGTCGCCAGCGACGTCCGCTCGCACGGCGTCGACACGCGAGTGGTGTGGGCTGACGAGGGACGGCAGGGGACCTACTACATCGAACAGGCCGGCGAACCCAGGGGCTCGAACGTCATCTACGACCGGGCCGACGCGGCCGTCACGACCGCGACAGCCGACGAACTCGCAACCGACGCGGTCGCCGAGGCCGACGTGTTCTTCACCACCGGCATCACCCCGGCGCTCTCGGAGACGCTGTTCGAGACGACCCGGGGCCTGCTCGAAACGGACGGGACAACGGCGTTCGACCTCAACTACCGGAGCAAGCTCTGGTCGGAGGAGGAGGCGAAAGACGCCTACGACGCGCTGCTCCCGTCGGTCGACCTGCTGTTCGCGCCCGAGCGCGACGCCCGGTCGATCCTCGACATTTCCGGGGAGCCGGCGGACGTGGTCGAGATGCTGCAGTCCCGGTACGGCTGTGAGACGGTCGTCCTCACCCGCGGCGACGACGGCGCGATTGCGACCTCGGCGAAAGGGACGGTCGAACAGCCGGTGTTCGAGGCCGACACCATCGATCCGATCGGGACCGGCGACGCGTTCGTCGGAGCCTTCCTTTCGCGATACGTCCGCGGCGCCTCGACTGTCGAGGCGCTTCGATGGGGGGCGGCGACTGCGGCGCTGAAGCGGACCATCGCGGGCGACATCGCGCTCGTCTCCGAGACGGAAGTCGAGGCGCTGCTCAACGCCGAGAGCGGCGGCATCGACCGCTGATACTGCCGGACGTGATTCACTCACGCCATCCCGTCCCAACTCCCGTTGTTCGGGCCATGACACAGCCGATGGACTGTCCTAGCACTGTACGGAGTCACGTCTGGCTGTATACGCTCCCGGACTGCCGAGAGCGTCGGGAACGGATGGACACTGACGGGTGAACCGACTCTACGAACGTCTGAAATCGCGTCCGGAGCAAAACGAGTATGTGTGTGCGTACCATAGATTTAGGATGCTGTGCGTGACCAATACGGGTTTCGGATATCATGGCCGAAATCCACGGAAGCGCGTAGCCCCGCCGGGTTGGAGGCGGGCGCCTGTACCGCGACAGTATCTGACCTATCATAGCCGCCCCGTCCAGAGGCGGTCGCCCCGTGAGGGGCGATAGTATCTGGCTTGTCGCACTGGGGCAAGTGTTTTGTGGCTTTCTGTCGGAACCGCGTCTCCCTGCAGTCCCCACAGCAGCGACGCAAGCGCCGTACGGCACCCGGATCGATCGGCCGGTAGACGGCGCTCTCACTACTGCCCGTACGTTTCGACGACTTGCTGGATGACGTCCTCGTCCTCGTAGTAGTCGCTGTGGCCGATGTCTTTGGTCACCTCGCGATCGGTGTAGTTTGCTGGCGGCTCCCCGTCGCAGCCGTCGTTGCCGATCGCCTGGCTGAACTCGAAGGTGCTGTAGGCCCAGTCGAGGACGTCGTCGTCCGGCATCCAGAAGTTCTCGGCGTGGTCGACGACGTTCTCGATGG
Organism: Halobacteriales archaeon QS_4_66_20; assembly: GCA_003021015.1. Lineage (GTDB taxonomy): Archaea > Halobacteriota > Halobacteria > Halobacteriales > Haloarculaceae > Halovenus. The sequence continues at coordinate 12,691 of PXRK01000024.1, forward strand.
CCGGGCCGTACTCGCCGTCGACAGCCACCGACTCGTTGTCGATCGCCCCGGCCATGAATACGGCACTCGTGAGCACGTCGTCGGCCCCCTCGTCGTCCAGTTCGAGCAGCGTCTCCGCGAGCACGCGGGCGCCCAGCGAGTGCGCCTGCACCCTGAGCGTCGTCTCCGGGTTCTGCTCGGCATACTCGGTGAGAAAGGCAGCCAGCTTCGGCGCGTTCCGATCGGCGATCTCCTTGGCGTTCCACCAGGCGTACGCCGAATCCCAGGTGAGGCCCGTCACCGGATCGTCGTAGTCGACGGCGTCGTAGGTGTCCCCGGTCGCTTCGATCGCCGCGATGCCACACTCCTCGTCGTTGCGCCAGCCGTGGACGTGCACGACTAACTCGTCCGGCTCCTCCGGGAGGGTGCCCCCCGCTGTGTCGTAACTGTCCTCGGTGTTGCCGTCGGTCCGATAGACATTACCCCACCAAGTCGTGTCGAAGTGATCGCTGGTATCGATTCTCGGCGGATCGCCGTCCGGATCACAGTCCCCGCCTTTGCCGGCAGCGGCCGGCCCTGTGACGACGCTCGCCGTCGCCAGGCCAGCAGTTGCGGTGCCGATCCCTCTGAGAACGCGTCGTCGACTGTAGGTGTCGCCACACCGATCATCCCCTGTCATTAACGACCACACTCGCCATCAGCATCGGCTGGCCCAAATAAGTTTCCGGATTTCGGCAGCAGGACGAAAAACGAAAACTGTACACCCTGACGTGATCGACTTCCTGCTGTCGCAGGGGATCGTGCCGATCGCGCTGTACAACCCACGCAATACCAACGACCCGCTGGACGTCGAATACAGAGTCGAAGACCGCATTGACGAACACGCCGAAGACATCAGCCTCAAGCAGTCAGTTTCGTGGCGCTTTGTCTCCGTGTGATCGTCGCAATCACAACGTTCGGGGCTACTCCACCATCTTTTGAATCAAGACTGCGAAAATTTCTCGAGGAGCGGGCAGAAGATCACTGAACCAGTGCGAGACGAGAAACAGAGTCTATGCCGGTTCCACTCGGAACCGTTCAATCGGGATATCGGTGATGTCGTCGTAGTCATCGTCAGCACCTACGAGTAACATTCCGCCGACAGACTCGGCGGTCGCAAGTGCAAAGGCATCACCGAGTGCTGGGGAATAGTGGTATTTGTAGTCGGCCGCGAATCGCCATGCCTCCGCCGTATCGACTCGTCTGAGACCAGTCTCCTCGATGACCTCGACGACGGCGTCGGCGCGCTCTTCGCTGTCGATGGCGCGTACGATATAGTGGACTTCGGCGATGTTGACAGCCGAAATGTACCCCTCCGACGACCTCATGACCGCGTCGATGTACGTTTCGACGGTGTCACTACCGGGCTCATCACAGAAGTAGGCGACAAGCGGTTCGGTGTCGAACACAACCGTTTCGGGAATCTCCTCCGCTGTCGTCATGCGTCGTCCTCGTTTGCATCGGCATACTGGCGTCGGACCTCCTCCTCGCTGGCTTTGTCTCGCTCGCGTTCCTCGCGAAGCCGCTCGGTCGCCGACCGGCCCTGCTCATCAGTCTTGTCCATCAAGATGCCGCGTAGATCCTTGACTGACCGGATGGGTCGCACGACGATGTCACCCGCATCGGTGCGAACGAACTTCACGCGACCAGGAGTCTCGATGCCGAGTTCCTCGCGGAACTCCTTGGGAATCGTCGCCTGCCCACGAGCGGATACCGAGACTACTTTTTCAGACTCTGACTCGCTCATACTGTTCTCCATCATTACTCCGACTCAATTATACAAAAGACTAGCGCTGGTTTGGGCGCAAGGTGTTAACTTTAGCGTGATCGGGGTTTCTCACGGAAGTCCTCACATACTGCCGCGGTCAGCCGGTTGTGCTGGCTGCCGCGGCGACTGGGACGACTGGCCACTCGATCTCCTCGAATGCGAAGGCAAGCGAGAAACGTGGGGTGATCGCTCACTCATCGAAGCCTGGGTCAGTGTGCTGACGTACCGAACCATGCTGTTCAGACATCGATTTCTACACCATAGCACCAGAGAATCAACCGAAAGCTGGCTTACACGAGTTCTGTGAGTGGGTCGACCGAAACCGATAGCGACCGTTCTTTATATACCTGAAACGCAAGAAGGTTCTGAACACTTTTTATGTAAGCCAGGGAAGGGATTTGAACCCCTGAACTCCCGATTACAAGTCGGGTGCTTGGACCACCCAAGCTCCCCTGGCGCAGTAGGTGTTTGTAGGGGGCCCTTTGAGTGCGTATCGGTTTTGAGTGCCAGCCAGTCGGCAGGGGGAAAGCGGTCGGTCCCGACGACACTCCGAACCTCCAGCGAAGGGAGCGGCGCTACCCGTCCCGTGAGTCCATATCGTCAGCAATCGGCTTCTCCATCTCGATCCGGTGGGGCTCGTAGCCGTGTCTCCGGTAGAATCGCCTGGCGTCGTCGTTCGGTGCCATGACCTCGAGCGCGATGACGTCGACGCCGGCGTCCCTGAGTCGTCCCTCGGCAGTGCCCAGTAGCGCCGACCCGATGCCCTGGCCTCGGCGGTCGGGCCGGACGTAGAGGTTCTCGATCACACCGCGGGAACGGTCCTGGACGTACTGCGCTGGTCCCGTGGTGAACATCACGAAGCCGATGATCCGGTCAGTGTCGGCAACGAGAACGGTATCGCCGACGACGTGCAGGAGAATCGACTCGCGGATCCGCTCGCGGTTCGCCTCGGCCCTCAGGTGCGAGCCGTGGTCACGCTGGCCGTCGGCGAGCGCGACCCACATATCGACAATCTCGTCGACGGACGACGTGTCCGGAACTCTGATTTCCATTGGCCTGACACGGGCATCCTGAGGGTCAGTCACATTTCGCGGCAGTCCGCACAGAGGAGCTGTCCGTTGAACGACGAGAGGTCGTGCGTGAGGGTGCCACAGACTTCACAGATGCCCTGGTCGTCGAACCCCGCACCCGCCATCTCCTCACTGATGTCGTCCTCGTCGTGCAGGCCGACCGTGACGCTCTCGGCGTCCGAGGCGCCCGTTTCGATCGTGTTGAGTTCGTGTCGCCGGGTCGCGATCAGATCCCGCTCGGTGAGCATGCCGATCGGCTCCCCACCGTCGGTCACGAGCAATCGCCCGGTCGACTGGGTGGACATCCTGTCGGCGGCGGACGCGAGCGAGGCGTCCGGTGCGATCGTCGGGATGGTCTCCCGCATCGCGTCGCCCGCCCGGGCCTCCGACGGGGACGGCCCGTCAACGAGGAGCTCGAGGATATCGCGCTGGGACACCACACCGACGTGTTCGCTGCCGCGCTGGACAACTGCCGCGTCGGCGTCCTCGTACAACAGGAGTTCGATGCAGTCGAGCAGGTCGTCCGACTCGCTGACGCCGACGTACTCCCGGTCCATCATTTCCCGCACTGTGACGTCCGGCTTCATACTCCGAACCTTCGACAGAGCGGCGTAAAAAGCTACTTGCGGTACGTTTATGTTGTCGCCGTCCGTAGGTTAGTGAACGCAGAAACCGCCCCCAGAACGTCCAGTGGCAACCGGCGACTCTTTACGGCCGCGCTAAAACCCCAGCTCCACAGCCGAGCCGGCGTTCCGGCACTGTTCGAGTGCGTGTTTCGCCTCCATGCCGGCATCTGCTGCGGTTTTTCCTCGACCCACGCCGACCTTTAGTTCCACGTCGACAGCGTCGTGAACGTGTTCGACCGCGTCCGCGTACGCGGGGGAATCGAGCGCCGGGCAGGCGGCGATCACGTTGTCGCCGCCGACGAAAAACGAGAGGCTGTCGTGTTCGTGGCGCATGTACCGCATCAGTTCCGCGTACCCCTGTTCGATCTGAATGAACGTGTCGAACTCGTTGAGTCGGTCGGTGTACTTCCCTGTCGCGTCGTCGACGTCGAAGTGAGCGATCTGGACGTCATCGTCCGCCCTGAAATCCTCGTCGATCGCCCGGCCTTTCAGTATCTCCCGGCGGTGGCGGTCCTGGGCACTGCCGGCCTCCTGGAGCTGTTCGGTCGCCGTTCCGAGTGCAGTCACCGGCGAACGCCCGGTCGCGACGCTCAGGCTCATCGTCACCGGGTAGCGGTTGCCGACCGACTCCTGAACGAGGGCGTGTGTCTCCATGTCGATCCCGTTGGTCACCGCGACCATGTTGTCGAAGCGGGTGAAAAAGACGTAGCCGTCGCGGTTGCCGAACAGCTGCGAGAGGTCGGCGTACAGCCGCGACTGCAGCGTCTGGAGGTCGACCTCCCGGCGCGGCTCCGGGGTCACCGTCCACGGCCCGTAGTTGTCGATCTGGATGTGCGTAACCTGCGTGTTCGTCACGATGTCGAGCCGTTCGGGTGCCACCGCTATTTTTCTTTGGAAACCCTTTCGCCGTGTGTTGGAGCGGTTTTCGGGAATACTCCCCGTGCCCTACGCGTCTGACTCCTCCGTCAGCGCGCTGGCAGCGTGGGATGCAACCTCCGACGACTGCAGTCTCAGTTTGTCGAGCATCGAATCGTACTCGACGACGCCCGTCGCCGCGAGTTTCGGGATGTCTTGCTGGAACAGTTCCGCGCGGATCTCAGTTCGGGTCCGGTCGTCTACCGAAGACGGATCGCAGCCTTCTTCGGCGGCAGAGATCGCTGCCACGAGGTCCTCGACGACGAGTTCACCGTCTTCCCGAGCGAGGTGGTCGATCAGGAGACACCGGCGGCGCGAATCCAGCAACTCACCGATCACGTCCTCCGGTACCGCTGCCGATCCTGTCGGTGACTGCTGTGGACTCATTGGTAAACCTACAACACCGACTGTGAAGTATGTTGTGTGTGGACACGTGACAATACAGAAGTCAATACTGACCGTTTCACGTCCGACAGTATCAGGCGTGTTCGAGGCGGTACGGCCAGTAGTCGAGTTCCCGCATCGCCTCGCCGACGGTCGCGTGAAATTCCGGGAAGGCCTCGAATTCGATATCGGAGTCGATCGGTTCGAAAATGTCCGCGACACTGACCACCCGTTGGTAGTCGATCCGGACCGGGTGGTCACCGTACTGGTCGACGTACTCCCCGGCGGTGAACGGGAAGTCCTCCTCCTCGTCGATCTTCTTCGCGAGGACGGCGTGGCCGTACTTCCGGCGTCCTTCGCTCCCCTTGTCGCCGTCGGGATCGTGAGGCCAGTCCATGGTTCGATGTTTGCCGAGTCACGCAAAAGCGTTTCTCTCGCCTTCGGCCCGACCACACGCGCCGGTCGGCACTCCCGAAATCACCACTCAGCAGACAGTTTGCAGCAAGTCACAAGTTATTTGCCTCTGCTTTGTTGATTTCACTACTAAACACTCATGAGCAGGTTACCAACGGCAACTGGGGTGTACGAGTTTTTTACGTCTGATCGCGTTCTCGCTGTTTTTCTGGCTGGACTGCTGGTCTTCGGGGCTGGTTGTTCCGGGCTGCTGGGCGACGACGGGGGCGGCGACTCGGCAGCGGTCGACAGCGTACCGGAAAGCGTCGACGGGGTAATCCACTTCGATAGCGGAATCATACAGGACAACGCGACGGTGACGTTCATGAACGGACTCCTGGAAATGAGCGGTGAGAACCAGACGTACCAGGAGATCCTCGACGAAATCGAGTCGGAGTCGGACCTCTCGATGGAGGATTTCAACAGCGCCACGACGTTCATGCGCCTCGAGGATTACGAGCAAGAGGAGTACGCCGGCACAATCGTGGACACCGAGTGGACCTGGGAGCAGCTCCAGGAGGCCGGTGACGAGGAAGTGGAAGACCCCGAAGAGGACGAGTACAACGGCGTGACAGTCTACAAGAGTACTGACGAGACGGGACAGGAGACCTGGGCGGCTGACTTCGGCGACGGGGTGTTCGCGTTCGGGACGCCCGACGCAGTTCGCGATACCATCGACACGCGCGAGGGGGACGCGAACTCCTTCGGTGGTGAGCTCAGAACTGCCTACGACAACGTCGAAGACGGCTACATGAAAGCTGCGTTCATCGTGCCCGAAGAGGAAGTCAACCAGGCAAGCGAAGAGGCCGGTGTCGACGCGAACTACGTGCCGACCCCGCAGATCATGACCATGACCTACTACACGAACGGCGAGACGATGAACCTGGACACCCAGATGACGCTGGCCAGCGAGGAGGAAGCCGAGCAGTTCTCACAGGTCGTGGGCGCGACGCTCGATCCGCCGTCGAACGACGGCGGCAACCAGGCCGATCCGTTCACGAGGCTGGTCGACGCCATCTCAGTCGAGCAGGACGGTAAAAACGTGACCATCGACTTCTCGATGGCCGCGAGTGACCTGGTCGACCTCATCGAGCAGCTCGCCCAGTCCTTCGGCGGCGGCATGGGGCCGGGCATGGGTGACAGCGGCTTCAGCTCCGTGTCGACGTCCGCACCAGGTCTCGCTGGCTGATCCCCCTGCACTGAATGTCTCTTCGTTCCCTGTTGCGCAAGGAGCTTCACTGGAGCAAGCGCCACATCTTCGTGCTCGTGTTCCTGCTGATCGCCCTCCCGCTGTTTTTCGCGGGCACCAGCTTCCTGTTTCAGGACGTGATCCCCCGTGAGGTGCCGGTCGCCGTCGTCGCCGAGGACGAGTCCGTCTCCTCGATCGACATGGGACTGGTCAGGGCTGGGATGGCACCGTACACGGAGCCAAAGCCCGCAGCCGACCGTGCGGAGGCTCTCCGGATGCTCGAGCGCGAGTCCGTGTACGCGGTGGTGTCCGTGCCGCCCGACCTCCGGTCCGGCGAGACTACGTTCACACTCACCGTCGACGGGAGCATCGTCCCGTTCCAGAGCTCCTCGGAAGTGATCCAGAACCTCATCGAACTCGAACTCAACCGGATCGAGGGGGCCGACATCTCCATCGAGCGCGAGATCGTCGGCGAGGAGAAACAGCTCCCGGAGTATCTGCTCCCCTCCTTTCTGATGACGCTGATGATCTTCTTCGCGTTCACGTACGTGCCGTACAACGTCGGCCGCGACGAGGTCGTGCTCGACCGGCTTCGCGTCGAAAGCTCGCTCGAAGCGCTGCTGGCTTCGAAACTCGCGTACATGACCGCGCTGATGGTCGTTCCGATCCTCGTCTTTCACGTGATCGCCACCTACTACGGGTACGCGATCGAATCGTTCCATCCGGGTGCCGTGTTCGTCCTCCTGCTGTCGTTCGCGTTCATGGCGACGCTCAGCGCGACCGTGGTGATCCTCACGCGATTCAGCGGCGCGGGCCAGTTCGTCAACCTGCTCGTCATGCTCGGGCTGATCGCGCTCTCGGGGCTGGCGTTCCCGCTCGGGTTCTTCTCGCCGGTGCGGACACAGATCGCTCAGCTGTTGCCGACTCACTACGCGATGGTCGCCGTCAGGAGCCTCATGCTGAAGGACAGTTCGATCGCCACGTTCGCCGACTGGATCGCGATCCTGTTCGGGTTGTTCGTGCTCTCGCTGTTCATCCTCGAAGGCGCGATCATCTACTACCGGAGGGAGTCGTGATGACAGGGGAGCCGTCGACTGACAGCAAGGAGGCGATCCGCGTGGACGGCGTCACCAGGACGTACGGCGACGTGACAGCGATCGACGACCTGTCGGTTGCGATTGGCGGCGGGCAGTACCACTGCTTGCTGGGCCCGAACGGGTCGGGCAAGTCGACGCTGATGCGGCTCATTCTCGGGCTGACCCGGCCGACGTCGGGATCAATCGACCGGCCGGACGCACAGATCGGCTGTGGGTTCCAGCATCCGAACTTCTATCCGGGACTCAGTGTGCGGGAAAACATTCACATCTTCGCGCGCATCGTCGGTGCGGACGACTGGGACTGGAACCAGACTGTCGTCACGGAGTTGCGTCTCAGCCGCGCGCTGGACCGCGAGGCCGGCGACCTCTCCGGCGGGTTCGCCCGCCGGCTGGACCTCGCGCTGGCGCTCATCAAGAAACCCGATTTCCTGCTGCTCGACGAGCCACTGGGGGCACTCGACGACGTTTCGCAGACGCGACTCCTCGACTTCCTGGGCCGCTACGCCGGCGACGGCAACACCGTCCTCGTCTCGACTCACGAAATCACCGAGTTCGAGCCGTACGTCGACCGGATCACCGTCCTCCATCGCGGCGAACTCGTGTTCGACCGCCGCGTCGAGGAAATCCCGCTCGACGGCGACGAGTCCCTGCAGTCGTACTACGTCGACACCGTCCTCGCGCGGGAAGGCATCTCGGTCGACGAGGACTGACCGACTAAATCGCTATTCGCTCACTGTCGTTCGCGCAAACGCGGTGGGCCTGGGATTTGAACCATGCCGAGACAGTCCTGCTCGGTCGCTACGCTCCCTGCGCGGGCTGTGACTCGTCTACTTCAAATCCCGGATGCACGCGTTGCTCCTCGCGTTCTGCTCGGAGCAAACGCGGTGGGACTGGGATTTGAACCGGAGCCAGACGGTCCTGCTCGCTCCCTCCGGTCGCTGTGCGGGCTGCGACTGGCAGGGCTCAAATCCCGTGAAACCGTTGAGCGCTCACTGTCGTTCGCGCAAAAGCGGTGGGACTGGGATTTGAACCCAGGGGTCCTCTCGGACACCTGCTCTCAAGGCAGGCGCGTTGGGCCACTTCGCTATCCCACCATCTACGCCCTCCGGTGGTTCGACCCGATCCGCACTGAGGTGGACTGGTCGATTCCCCGGGAGGTACTCCCATCTCCACACGGGGAAAAGTTGAACCTATCGTTCTCCGCCCTCCCGGGAAAGGACCGGACCACTGTGCAAACCCGACGATTCGGTGTCAATACTCTCCGTAAGGTGGAGACTCTATATGAACGGGGTTGTAGCGGGGGTATGCCACGGGAGACAGTAGCGGAGTTCTCGGTCGAGTCGGTACAGGCGTTGTCAGAAGACGGTGAGATCGACGAGGATCTGGCACCGTCGCTGAGCGACGACCAGTTGCTCGAACTGTACGAACTCATGAAACGATCCCGACGACTCGACGAGCGGGCGATCTCGCTCCAGCGACGCGGCGAGCTCGGAACGTACGCGCCGGCCATCGGGCAGGAAGCCGCGCAGGTCGGCTCGGCGTTCGCCATGGCCGACGACGACTGGATCGTGCCGTCGTTCCGCGAATCCGCGGCGCTGCTCACCCGGGGGACGGATCCACACCGGATCCTCTGGTACGCGCTGGGGATGGAGGAGGGCGCCGAGATTCCCGACGGGGCGAACGCGTTCCCGCCGTCGATCCCGGTCGGCAGCCAGCCGCTGCACGCCGCCGGGATCGGCTGGGGCGAGGGGATCCAGGACCGCCCGAACGTGGCCGTGACCTACTTCGGGGACGGGGCGACGAGCGAGGGGGACGTCTACGAGGCGTTCAACTTCGCGGGCGTCTACGACGCCCAGACTGTGTTCGTCTGCCAGAACAACCGCTACGCCATCTCGACGCGGCTCGCCGACCAGACGGCCGCGGAGACGCTCGCCCAGAAAGCCATCGCGGCCGGCATCGACGGCGTCCGCGTCGACGGCAACGACGTCCTTGGCGTCTACCGCGTCGTGCAGGAAGCGCTCAAGCGTGCCCGCGAGGGCGAACCGATGCTAGTCGAGACGCTGACCTACCGGCGGTCGATGCACACGACGTCCGACGATCCCTCGGCCTACCGGGACGCCGAAGAGGAGGAGGAGTGGGAGGCTCGCGACCCGATTGTCCGTTTTCAGGTGTACCTGGAGGAGAACGGAATCCTCGATCAGGAGAGGAAAGAGGAAGTCGAGCAGCGAGTGGAATCCGAGATCAGCGAGGCAATCGAGCGGGCGAAGGAGGGTGCAGCGGACGTCGACGGCGCGGACATGTTCCGCTACGTCTACGACGAGATGCCGCCGTATCTCGAAGGGCAGCTACAGGAGTTCGAGGGGTGATCAGTCATGGCTGACAAATACAGGGTGGTCGGTGCGGTTCGCGAGACGCTCAGAGCAGAACTGGAACACGACGAGGAGGTGGTCCTCTACGGGGAGGATGTCGGCCGTGCGGGCGGCGTGTTCCGTGCGACCGAGGGATTGCTCGACGACTTCCCCGACAGGGTGTTCGACACCCCCGTCGCGGAGGCGGGCATCGTCGGCGCCGGCGCCGGCCTCGCAGCCACCGGCCTGCGTCCCGTCGCCGAGATCCAGTTCCAGAGCTTCATCTACCAGGGGTTCCACCAGCTCGCCCAGCACGTCGCGCGCATGCGCAGTCGTACTCGCGGGACGCTCACCCTGCCGATGACGATCCGGACGCCGTACGGCGGCGGCATCCACGCCCTGGAGCTGCACTCCGAGAGCTACGAGGCCGGCTTTTCGCACGTTCCGGGCCTGACTGTCGTCGTTCCGTCGACGCCCGCCGAGACCAGCGGGCTGCTGCGCAGCGCGATCCGGCATCCGGATCCCGTGGTGTTCCTCGAGCCGACGCGACTGTACCGGTCGGTCCGGGAGGAAGTCCCCGAGGATCACGAGATCCCGCTCGGCGAGAGTCGGATCGCCGAACCCGGCGAGGACGTCACGGTGGTCGCCTGGGGGTCGATGCTCCAGCGGACGCTGGACGTCGCTGACGACATCGACGCCAGCGTGGAGGTCGTCGACCCGCGGACGATCCACCCGCTCGACACCGAGACGATCACCGACTCGGTGAAGAAGACGGGCCGCTGTGTCGTCGTCCACGAGGCGCCCAGAACCGCCGGGATGGCCGGCGAGATTACCGCCCGGATCAACGAGGACGCGTTCCTCTACCTCGAAGCCCCGGTCGAGCGCGTGACCGGGTACGACGTCCCAGTCCCGTTTTTCGCCCGAGAGGACGACTACGTGCCCGACGAGGAGCGCATCGCCGAGGGCATCCGAAAGACGGTGGAGTTCTGAGCCGCTGACGAAGCCGCTACTCGCCGCCGTCCCCGAGGGACTGCGGGAGATCGACCGACGACAGCTGTGTTGCAGTCCGCGCCGGGACGAGCCGTCCCGCGGCCGCTCTCGCACGCGCCAGTGAAACCGCCGTCGCCAGTTCTGCGGGGGTCTCCACCCGCGGCAGCAGCGGCAGGAAGTCCACGTCGTGGCCCGCATCGACGGCCCGCGCAGTCATCGTCTCCAGTGCCGGCGGCTCGAGGACGCCGGTGAAGTCGATCGGTTCACCGAACGCGGCGAACGTGATCCGGCCGTCCGTCGACGGGCCGATCACCACGTCGCTGGATCGGAGTTTCATCGCTGCGCTGCCGACGTGTTCGCGACGGAGGAACGGCACCGTGGGTTCGACGACCCCGGCGGTCATCTCCCCCTCCGTCTCCAGCAGGTGAGTCACTGCATTGCCGATCCGGGCAGCCTTACTGGTGCCCACCTGGGCCTCGTACCGGACCTCCCCTGGTGACTGAACTGCGGGCTCGATGACCTCGCAAAGCGCGGCCTCGGGGTCGACCCCGTCGGGCACCTCCTCCGGCGGCGGGTAGTTCACGAGCACGTCGGCGTCGCCGTGCTGCAGTAGCTCGCAGACGTCCGCGAGCATCGCCGCGTACAGTTCGGCGGAGTCCTCCGGCGGGAGCACCTCGTGGAGTTCCGGCAGCGTCTCACCCGCCACCGGCGGCTCGGCCAGCACGACCAGCGTTGTCATGTCCCCGACTCGGGGGGCTGGACCCTTGGCATTTTTTGTTCCCCGCGCCGGAACCCCGATATGCGCTTCCGGATCGCAAGCGGACTCGTACTGATGTTCGTGGCGGGCGCCATCGGCGGCATCCTGGCGAACTTCCTGACGGAGAACGACCTGCTGACGGGTTCGGAGTGGCAACTCGCGGCGGCGCTGTCGCTGGGGGTCGTCGTGATGACGCTCGTGGCAGTGGCGTCGCTAGGCCGGCCCTGGCAAACCTGGGACCGGACGCCGTACTGGTGACTGGCCGTTCTCTGCCGTCCTGAAGATACAAGAGACGGCAAAACAGCCAGCGGAGAAACCGACCCCGAACTGTTATCTGTGCTCCATCGTAAGTTCCTGTATGGTACTGGACCTGGTGCTGAGCAATCTCCCGCTCTTTCTGACCATAGCCGGGGCTGCGGCGATCATCGCCGAGGCGTTCGCTCCCGGTGCCCACTTCTTCGTGGTCGGGGTCGCGCTGTTCGTCGCCGGTCTGGTCGGGTTCGTCCTCCCGTTTGGCGGGTCGATCAACCTCTTCATCATGTCGCTGGTGGTGATCGGCACCGCTATCGCGACGCTGTTCGCCTACCGCCGGATGGACATCTGGGGCGGGACGGGCGAGGGCAAAACGAAAGACTCGGCCTCGTTGCGGGGCAAGACGGGCCGCGTGACCGAGCGCGTGACGCCCACGGACGGCGAGGTCAAGGTCGAGGAGGGCGGGTTCAACCCCTACTACCAGGCCCGGAGCGTCGACGGCGAGATTGCCGAAGGTGAGGAGGTGATCGTCATCGATCCGGGCGGAGGGAACGTCCTCACCGTCGAAGCGTTCTCGAACGTGAAAGACGAGATCGACCGCGAACTCGAGCGCGATCAGGAACTCTCCGAGAAACAGTCCGCGGAGTAGTTTCGTTTTCCGGCCGGGTTTCAGCGCCGCAACCACGACAGGAAGCCGCCGCGATCCTCGTCGTCTTCGGAGTCGTCCGCCAGGTCCGTGCCGGCGACCCGCGTCCCCTCGGCGGCGTCCTCTTCGAGCGCCTCCTGTGTCGCCTCGAAAAACTCGTCGTCCTCTTCGAGTGCCTCCTGTGTCGCCTCGAAAAACTCGTCGTCCTCTTCGAGTGCCTCCTGTGTCGCCTCGAAAAACTCGTCGTCCGGGAGGTCGACGTCCAGCACGTCGAGTTCCACCGGGGACCCGTCGTTGTCGAACGCCTGCCAGTCGGTCCTGCCGTACGGCGCCCCGACGATGATGTGGACGTCGCCCTGGCCGAACGTCCCGAGGTCCGCGTCGCTCGGCCGCAGGACACCGTTCGGGTGTGAGTGGACCGATCCGACGGACTGGACGTTGTTCGGGCGCATGAACTCCTGGACGGTCGCGCTGGTGGGGCTGGACTTCGTGCCCGGGATCACCAGCACGTCGGTGATCACCTGCCCGTCCCGGTCGAGGCCGAGGCGACTGGCGTCGGTCGCGCGGAGAAACCCCATGTACTCCCTGGGGTGAGTGTCTTCGGAGGCGCGCAGAATGAACTCGAGCGTCTCGGCGGCGATCCCCAGCAGTTCGCTCGATCGGAACAGGCCCATCGACCGTACGTAGGTGAGCCCCGGGGTAAGTATCTTTCATCCGGAGACGGCCTACAGCCCCCGCTCGCCGCCTTCCTGGGAGAGCAACACCACCATTGAGAGCCCCGAGATGACGAGCAAGAGGATGGCGGGGATCGCCGCGTGCTGGAACAGGGCGGCGTCCTGGGCGCGCCAGATCTGGGTAGCCATCGTCTGGAACTCCGAGGGCGCGAGGATCAGCGTCACCGGGAGCTCCTTCATCGTCGTCAGAAACACGAGGGCCGCGCCGGCGACGATACCCGATCGGACCAGCGGCAGGGCGATCCGCCGGAAGGCGCCGACCGAAGACTCGCCGAGCGTCCGTCCCGCCTCGACGAGCTTCGGGTCGACCTGGAGCAGCGAGCCCTGGACCGAACCGACCGCCTGCGGGAGAAAGCGGACGACGTATGCGAACACCAGCAGGGAGAGTGACCGGTACAGGACGCCGAGATACTCCGACCCGAAGTACACCAGAGCGAGCCCGAGCACCACGCCCGGGACGGCGAACCCGACGTAGGTCACCCGTTCGAACAGCCGCCCAAGCCCCGAGTCGTGCTGCGTGACGAAGTACGCGATAGGGAGCGCAGCCAGCCCTGCGACGAGCGCAGCCGGTGCAGCGACGAGCAGCGAGTTGAGGGCGTGGCCCCACTCGAAGGCGAGGTCGGCGCGGTACGCCGAGCCAGTCCTGACCACCCACAGCAGCAGGATCCACACCGGAATGAGCAGCGCCGTGACCGTGACGGCGGTGGGGAACAGCGTCGCGGGCCACCGCCAACGCCCGAGGCGGACGCGCTGGTCGCCCCGGTTCGTTCCCTCACCGCCAGCAGCGTCACCCGGACGGATTCTGGACTCGACCGCCAGCACGACGAGCACGATGACGAGCAACTGCAGCGACAGCAGCGCGGCGTACTCCGAACTGAACCCGTACAGTTCGACGTAGATCTGGCGGGTGAACACGGGCAGCTGCATGATCGCAGGTGTGCCGAAATCCGAGACCGCGTACAGCGCACAGAGCAGCCCACCCGCGGCGACCGCCGGCCGGATCTGCGGGAGGGTCACTCTGCGGAACGCCGACCAGCGGCCGTGGTTCAGCGTCTGCGCGGCGTCGATCAGCCTGGTGTCGAACGACAGCAGGGCTGCGCGGGCGGTCAGGTAGACGTACGGGTACGTGTACAGCGTGATGACGAACACGGACCCGGGAAGGCCGTAGATCTCCGGCAGGCGCTCAATCCCGAGCGGGGAGAGAAACGACTGGAACTCCCCGCGCGGGCCGAACGCCGAGACGAACGCGAACGCGCCGACGTAGCTCGGAATGACCAGCGGCAGCGCGACGGCGACGGACCAGAAGCGCCGGAACGGGAGGTCCGTCCGCACCGTCAGGTACGCCAGCGGCACGCCCAGCAGCACCGACAGCAGCGTCACCCCGCCCATGAGCAGGATGCTGTTGACGATCACCTCCCGCGTCTGGGATCGGAACAGCAACTCCCGGGCCCTGTCGACGTCGATCGTCGCCGCCTCGATGAACAGCCACGCCAGCGGCAGGACGAGCGCGGCTGCGATGGCGCCGCACAACAGCGCCAGGGCCACGGGGAACTCGCGGTCGGTCCGGGCGTAGTCGCCGAACCGAGTCACGCGAGCGCGCTACGCGGTGCTCCCGCGGCCTGCACCTCCATGTGTGTCCGGTCCCGCTCCGACGGATATAAGTTTTAGGTTTGCCTAACTCGGCCGAGCATGGAGCTGTCGAGGCGCGACGCGGTCGCCGCGCTCGCTGCACTGGGCCTCGGCGGCGGGGCGGCGGCGACGTACACGCGGCGCGACGGCGGGGACGACAGCGATCCACAATCCGGCACCGAGGACGAGGAGATCGATGTCAGCGACGGCCGCGTCGAACGCGTCGCCGTAGCCGCAGCGGAGGTCCTGTACCCGTCCCAGGTGACCGGCGTCGAGCAGTTCGTCACCGAGTTTCTCGGACCGCGGCTGAATCAGGACGGCCACGGCGACGGTATCCGCGAAGCAGTCGGTATCGTCGAGGACCGGGCACAGCGGTGGCACGGCGCGGAGTTCGACGCGCTCGACCCCGACAGGAGAGACCAGTTGCTCAGGGAGATGGGCGTCGATACAGCCGACGAAGCTCCGGACGGCACTGACGCCGAGCGGGTCCGGTACTACCTGGTGAACGACCTGCTGCTGGCGCTGTACGCGTCGCCGACGGGCGGCGAACTCGTCGGCGTCGAGAACCCGCAGGGCCACCCCGGCGGCACGGACAGCTACCAGCGGGGGCCGCCATGAGCGGACGGGGGAGCGCGTCCCGGCAGGATCGCTCACCCGTCACGGACGCCGACGTCTGCGTGATCGGCGCCGGACCGGCGGGTGCGCTCGTGGCCGACCACCTCGCGAGCGCACAGGATGTCGTCGTCCTGGAGGCGGGCCCCAGGTTCGATCCCGGTGACCGGGTCGAGCGCCAGGAGCGTGCGATCCGACCCGCATTCGACCGACCGGACGTCTGGGAGATGGGCGGGAAACGCGACGACCACGCGGCGAGCGGCGAGTGGTTCTACCCGCTGAACCACGCCCGGGTCAAGGGCGTCGGCGGATCGACGCTGCACTGGCAGGGGATGGTGATGCGCCTCCACGAGGAGGACTTCGCCTCCGGAACCGAGCGCGGCGTCGGCCCGGACTGGCCGATCGACTACGCGGACCTGCAACCGTACTACGCCGACGCCGAGACGGAACTGGGGGTGTCCGGCGCCGACGACAACTCGTTCGCGCCGCCGCGCGAGCAGCCCCACCCGATGCCGGCGTTCCCGCCGTCGTACAGCGACTCGCTGTTCGCGGAGGCCTGCGATGAACTCGGCATCGCGATGCACTCGGTCCCGAACGCCCGCAACTCCGAACCGTTCGACGGCCGCAGCGAATGCGCGGGGTACGGCACCTGCCAGCCTGTTTGCCCCTCCGGCGCGAAGTACGACGGCACCGTCCACGTCGAGCGCGCCGAATCACAGGGCGCGACAGTCATCGACCGTGCTCGCGTCGAACGCCTGGCCCACAACGCAGACGCCATCGAGGCTGCAGTGTACACCACCCCGGACGGCACGGAACACCGCCAGGAGGCGGACGCCTTCGTGCTGGCTTGCGGCGGCGTCGAGACGCCGCGGCTGTTGCTCATGTCCGATTCGGAGCAGTACCCCGGCGGCCTGGCGAACTCCAGCGGACTGGTGGGACGGTACTTCATGGACCACCTGTTTGCGGGCGTCGGCGGAGTGCTCGACGAACCGACCCGCCAGAACCACGTCGGTTTTCTCACAAGCGAGTCCCACCAGTTCTACGACGACGCCGACGAGGAGGTCGGGCCGTTCAAGCTGGAGTTTTTCAACTACGCCGGGTCCTCGCCGGTCGAACTGGCCTTGACGGGCGACGACTGGGGCGACGACCTCCTCGAGCGGCTCCAGTCGGCGTACGGCAACCACGTCGCCGTCGGCGCCCTCGTCGAGCAGTTGCCGCGGGAGGACAGCTACGTCGGCCTGGATCCCGAGCGGACCGACGACCGGGGCAACCCCGTGCCGGACGTCCACTGGACCGTCGGCGACCGCGCGCTCCGGACGATCGAGCGGGCGAACGGGATCCAGCGCTCGATCCTCCAGGAACTCGGCGCGGAGATCACCTGGACGGTCGGCCCCGACGACACCGGGCCGGCGTACCACCACATGGGAACCACGCGGATGGGCACCGATCCAGCGTCGAGCGTCGTCGATCCCGCCTGTCGGACACACGACCTGGCGAACTGCTGGATCGCCGGCAGCAGCGTCTTCCCGACCGGGGGCGCGATGAACCCGACGCTGACAATCGCTGCGCTCGCGCTTCGTGTCGCCGACGCTGTCGACGCCACTCTGGAGTGACCCTTGTTTTAGGTAAACCTAAAAACTTAAGCGTCGCCACCACCGAACCCGGAGTAATGAGCGACACAGCCGGGACAGACGGCGATATTCCGGTCGGTGGCGGTGCCGAGCGGGAGGCAACTGCGGAGGGCAGAAGCGAGCAATCGAGCGAACGGTACACCTTCGAGGATCTCAGCGTCGTGATGGGGACGTACAACGAGGCGGAAGCCATCGGCACGGTCCTCTCGGACATCGAGACAGTGACGGACGGCAAAGCGGAGGTCGTCTGTGTCGACGGCTCCTCGGACCGGACACCCGAAATCGCCCGCGACCACGGCGCTCGCGTGATCGAGCAGGAGCCCCAGGGGTACGGCGTCGCCGTTCGGGAGGCGATCCTCGCGCCGGACCGGCCGGTCGTCGTGACCACAGACTGTGACGACACCTACCCGATGGAACAGCTCCCGGAGTTTCTGGAGCGGATCAACGAGGGGTACGACGTGGTGAGCGGGGACAGGCTGTACCACGGCGCCGAGGCGATGCCGGCGTTCAACCGCCTCGGTAATCACCTGTTCGCGCTCGTGGCGAGCGTCATGATGAGGACGCGCGTTCACGACACGACGACCGGAATGCGGGCGTACCGCCGGGAAGTTCTGGAGTCGATCGAGTGGACCGAGAACACGGGACTCTCCGCGGAGTTACTGATCCGGCCGCTGATGCGGGGATACGAGGTCCGCGAACACCCCATCGACTACCGCGAGCGGGCCGGTGAGTCGAAGCTCGACCCGCTCGAAGGCGGATACGCCATCGCGAAGTCGATCGTTACGGTCTGTCTCGACGAACGGCTGCGCTGACGCCCTCTAGCCTGGTTTTCCCGATTCGAGCGTCGTCTCGAAGGCGATCCCGTCCCGGGGATCTTCGGGGACGTACGTTCCCTCCCGGCCGCAGTCGTCGACGATCGGACAGACGGTCCGCTCCGGTGGCCAGACCACCTCGATCACGCTCGCGCGCTCGCGCACGGTCAGTTCCTGCCTGTAGGTGAGCGTCCCCGCGCCCCGCTGGCTCAGCCTGACCTGGATCACGACCTCCTCCGGTGATTCGACTGCGACTGGCCCGGACTGTACGTCAACTCCGTCGACCGACGTGAGAGCGACCCCGCCGGTGCTGATCCGCCACTCGAAATCCAGGGTCTCGCCGAGTTCATCGACGACTCTGGTCACGGACTCACTCCCGGTATCGACCCGGACGGTCGCGTGGGTCACCCTGTCGGGCACCGCGACCTTCGTTTCTCCGGTCAACTGTGTCCCCGATCGGACCTCGATGGGGTGTAGCGTCGGCGTCACCTGCCTGTCGTCCGGATCGGCAGTCCATTCGCCGCGGAAGTCGTACCGGTAGTACTCTCTGTCGGGGTAGCGGTCGAGAACGGAGAAGTCGGCGGACGGCTCCCGGTCCACAGCGTAGACCACCTCCCCGTCGAGTCCGGGATCGTTGCGGAGGTACTGGAAGGGGTGGTTGAGCCACTCGCCGTACGGCGCCGGGAGGAAGACAACGGCGTTCTCGAGCTCGCGGTCCTCGAACGGCTCGTATGCGTCCTCGAAGGTCGCCGTCTGTGCGGCGTTGCGATCCATTGGACCGCTCGCCAGTGCCCCGTTGAACCCGACGAGTAGCACTGCCCCCCCGAGCACGAGGGCGACTGCGAGCGCCCGCGCAGTCCGTGGGTTCGGCGCCGCGTTCACGATCCGTTGCCGGAGGAGCCGCCAGCAGGCGACTGCCCCGGCAGCGGTGAATATCGCCATCGGCGCGAGCAGGTCGAAGTGGTAGAACGGGCCGAACTGCCCCAGCAGGCCGTCCGCCGGATCGGTCATCCTCCCGAGCACGTTGTAGTTGCCCCAAAAGAGGACGTTCCCGGCGGGCACGGAGACGAACAGACCGGCGAGCAACCGCTTGGGCGTGCGGTCACCGCCGGGCAGCCTGGGCCGTCGGAACGCGACGACGAGTCCGACGACGGCAAGCGCAGTGCCGAGTACGCCGGCGAACACCCACCTCGTTAGCAGGTACCGCAGGACGAAGCTGTTGGCCTGGAGTGCCACAGCCGGGGTGTACTCCAGGGAGTGGCTCAGGATCTGTCGATACCCGAAGCCGGGCCCGTCCAGCGGCGCGAACGCCTCGTACGGAAACAGCAAGGGGTCACCTGATAGGAAGGTGTTGTACGCTAGCGCCGCGAGGACGAACACCATCCCGGAAGTCGCGGTCGCAAGATGTCGCCTGGCTGCGCCTGTTGCAAACAGTAGGCGCAGCGGGCGCCCCTCGCCTGACCCCACGACGGACCGTACTGACGACCCGAGTTGCCAGCCAGCGTGTCCCAGGAACGGCAGCGCGAACAGAAGCGCCGTGAACGGGCGCATGAGGAATGCGACGCCGATCGCACCCCCGGCGAGTGCGGCTGTGCGCACGTGTCCGGACCGAAGCGCCCGGAGGTACAGCACCGCGAACAGCAGGTTGAACGGTGTCGTCGGCGCGTACGGGAGAAACACGGCAGAGGTCACCAGCGTCATCGGCGCGAGCGCGAAGGCGGCGGCCGCGAGCAAGCCCACGCGCCGGTCGAACGCCATCGATCCGAGGACGTACACGAGTGCGGTGTTTCCCGCGGCCACGACTGCCAGGGTGGCACGCGGCTCCCCCAGTAGCGCCATCGCCAGGGCGTAAAACCCGGCCGGAAGCGGCTGGTACTTGGGATAGAGCCGGTCGCCAGCGTCGACAAAAAACCACGGGCGGACCGAGTCAGCGATCTCGCCGGGGTACAGCTGGAACTGCCCGGAGAGCAGCAGTTCGGCCTGCTGGAGGTACACCCCTTCGTCGTGGTTCGAGGAGTGGTACGGAAAGAGTTCGACTGCAATCAGGAAGACCAGCAGGCCGGAGCCGACGGCGAGCGCAGCCGCGAGCACCCGCTCCCGTCGCGCGGCGAACGACCGGGCACGGGCCAGGACTGCGCCCATCACTGCCGGTCAGATGTTGATGCCGACGTCGCGCATCAGATCGATCGTCGGCTCAAGGTCCGAGAGCTGCGAGAGGTCCAGGTCCGGCACGTCCAGTTCACTGGCCGGCGGCAGGTTGCCGACGGGATCGACCTCGTCGATCATCGGGTACTCGAACGTCTCGACGGCGAAAAACTCCTGGGCTTCCGCCGACAGGAGGTGGCGCAGGAAGTTTTCGGCCAGATCGGGCTGGTCTGTCGCGTCCACGACAGCCGCGCCAGCGACGTTGAATACGACGCCGGCGTCGCCCTCGGTGAACTGTGTGGCGATCGGCGCGTCCGGGTCCTCGTCGAGCACCCGCTGGATGTAGTAGTGGTTGGTGAACCCGGCGTCGATCTCGCCGTCCGCGATCGCCTGGCAGACCCGGAACTCGTCGTTGTACTGTTCGATCCCCGAGTCGACGACGCCCTGGAGCCACTGCCGGGTACGGTCCTCGCCCTCCAGGATGCGCATCGCGGTGACGAACGCCTGGCAGGAGCCGTACCCCGGCGCCCAGCCGAGGTCGCCGTCGAACTCCTCGTAGGCCATGATGTCGGTCGGGAGGTCCGACTCCGAGAGCGCCTCGGTGTTGTACGGCACCGTCCGCGCGCGGCCCGAGGTCCCGACCCAGGAATCGGTCCTGAACGACGGGTCGACCAGCTCCAGCACGTCGTCCGACAGCGTCCGTGCTCGCCCTTCGTCGGCCAGCGCCCCGAGCGCGCCCGCGTTGACCGAGAAAAACACGTCAGCGGAGGTGTTCTCGCCCTCGTTGACGATGGTGTTCACGAGGTCGACCGAGTCGCGGTACCGGGGCGTGATCTCGAAGTCGTCGTACAGGTTCTGGATGTAGTCGACCAGCCGGCCGACCAGGAACTCGTTGCGTCCCGAGTAGAGGTTCAGCTCCCCGGAGAGCGCTGGAAGCTCCGCCATCGGGGTGCCGCCAGGTTCGGACCGGTCGGCTCTCCCCGAGCCGATCAGCCCCGGCTCCGGGTCGTCGCCGTCGTCGGACAGCAGGTCTGTACAGCCCGCCAGTCCGATGCCCGCTGCGGCCGTCGCCCCCGCCAGGAACGTTCGTCGGTCGGTGCGTCCGTCGGTGTGATCGTTGTTCGGAGACATTGGTGAGTCAGTCGTCAGCCGCGGCCGGGACCCGTTCGAGCGCCGCCAGCGCGTCCAGCCAGTCGTGCATGTGCTCGCCGACGAAGTGGAAGAACTCGCCGTTGCGATACGCCTGGGCGTCCGCATCGAGCAGGGCGTCCGCCATCGCCCGGTAGACGGTCGTGTAGTCGTCGGCACCGGCGCCGGCGTCGTCGACCAGCCGCCAGACGTGTTCGTTGAGCTCCAGCCCCGCCACCTCGTTGTGGAGGTCGTCGAACGTCGAGCGCGCCGCCTTGTTGTGCTCGCAGAGCGGATCGCCGTTGTAGATCCGTTTCCCGAGGACGTCGCAGGCCCGCTTGAGGAACACGCCGCTCCAGATGTCGTCGAACCGGCCGACCTCCCACTCGTTGTCGTCCATCGGCAGCTGGTAGAACGCCGGGATCACCTCCCGGCGGAAGGCGAGGTTCATCGAGCAGACGGTGAGGTAGTTCCCCCGCGCCGCCACGAAATCCTCGCCGAAGTCCGCGGCGGTGGTCCGCGTCTGGGCCTGGCCCTCGAGGTCGCCGTCCATCAGGATCCGAACGGCGTCTAGGTCCGGCACGTTCGTCCACAGGCCCTGGGACGCCACGACCTCTCCCTGCTCGATCCCGACAGTGTCCGTCTCGACGGTCTCGTCCATCGCCGAGTAGGGGTACCCCCGCGGATACAGCCCGTGGTCGTCGGCCGCCTGGTAGAGGACGTTGGCCCACTGTTCGTCCGAGGCGACGGATCGCAGTTCGCCCTCAAAACCAAGATTCTGCACGTGCGTGCCAAAGAAGTCCGTCCCGTCGTGGGGCAGCGTGTCGTCGTCGATGAACACGCCGTACTCGAACTGGGGGTTGGCCCACATGTACAGCAGCCCGAAACTCGTCTCGGCGTGGCTCGCGGCAGGCACCACGTGTTCGTACTCCCCGATCCCCTCCTCGGCGAACCACTCCGAGCGCCGGCTTCCGTCGTACACTGCGCCGGCGACCCCTTCCTCGTCGAGCATCGACCGCATCGCCGCAGTCTCACAGAAGTCCTCCGTGACGAGCAGGAAGTACAGCCGGGTGGCGTCGAATCCGTGGGCCCGCGCGTTCTCGACGTACGCCCGGACACACTCGTACTCCCTGATCGTGGGGACGATTACGCAGATGTCCTGGGTCATCGACTGCAGTTTTTAGGCCTGCCTAAAAAAGCTGTCGGTCTCCCGTTCGGGGGCTGAACGGCAGAAATACGCGGATCCCGCTCCCCGGCAGTTCCTCGTCGGTGACGCACTCATTTAAGCTTGCCTGAAAAACTGGACGACCGAACAACGTCACAACTATGACCCCACTGGACGCAGTCGCACCTGACAATGCAACCGGGACAGTCCAGCCGCCGGGCCTGTGCACTGCCGAGGAACTGCCGCCGCCGATGCCGGAACCGGGGGTAACCGATGGTCGCTGGAGAGCTCGCGATCGAGGTGGTGATTGCGGGGGTCGCCGGCGGCATGCTCGGCGCCGCCATCGGGGGGCTTCCCGCCCTGAGCCTTGCCGGGATCGTCATCACTGCCGGGGAGATCGCCAACGTCACGGGTGGGACGACAACGGTCGGCGACAGCACCGGGGCCGAAGTGTTCGACGTCGCAGCGGCGCCGCTGACGGCGTTCGGCGTCTCCGGCGCCGTCGGCTTCGGACCGGTTCTCGGGCCGCACGTCGCGTTCGCGGGCGGCGTCGCGGCCGCCGCGTACCTCGGCCGCCGGGAGACGATCGACACCGGGTTCCGGTACCACCAGGCGAAGCAGATCACCAAACCGCTGGGGAGTCGCCCGGAGGTGCTGGCCGTCGGCGGCGCGTTCGGCCTGTTCGGCGTCCTCGTCGCCCGCGTGAGCGCCGACCTCGGCATCCCCGTCGACCCGGTGATGCTCGCAGTCGTCGTCTCGGGGTTCGCCCACCGACTCGCGTTCGGCTACCCGCTGGTCGGGCGGGTCCGGGACCTCCCGACCTCGGTGCTGGACATGTCGCCGTTCGAGCGCGACGCGCGCTGGGGTGAACCCGATAACGAGACGTCACAGGGCACGGGCGGCCGCCACGTCGTCGAGCCCTGGCTGCCCGCACACTACGACTGGCTGCAAGTCGGCGTGCTCGGGGTCGGTATCGGCGTCGCCTCCGGGTACGTTGCTCTCGTCACTGGAAGCGTCTTCCTCGCGTTCGGTATCACGGCAGCCAGCCTGCTCTTTCTGGTCCTGGGGCTGTACGACGTGCCCGTCACTCACCACATGGCGCTGCCGGCGAGCATCGCCGCGCTCGCGATGGTGCCGGAGTTCGAACCGACCTGGCTCATCCTCGTCGCCGCCGGCGTGTTCGGCGCGCTCGGGGCGCTTGCCGGCGAGGCGGCCCAGCGGACGCTGTACGCCCACGCCGACACGCACCTGGACCCGCCGGCAGTCTCGATCGTCCTGACGAGCCTGCTGATAGCGGTGCTTGCGGCCCTGGGTGTGCTCGATCCCGGCCCGGTCCCGTATCCCGAACTCTGATCGGCGGGGCCCTGAATTCATACGGTCGTGCGTGACTTTGCACCGCTATGGAATCGCGTATTTGGCGTTTCATCCCGTGAAACCAGCGATATTGGGCCCCAGTGCTGAAAATAATCACGCACGAGCGTATCAGTTACTGTTCGCAGAGTCAGTTCGACTGCCCGATGGGGTTGTATGCGCCCGTGATATCCCAGACGTGGACGCAGTGGGGGTTGCCGCGATCCGACTCGTCGTTGGCCCCGCCTGCGACCCACGTGCCCGTGTCATCGTCCCAGGTCTCTACACGCCCGCAGCGTTCGCACTGGCGCTTCCTGGGCGGATCGATCGTCACCATGCCGCCCAGTAGGCGGGCGGCCGTCTTGAAACTGCCTGTCGGGGAAAATACTCTTGGCCGCGTCGGTCCAAGCCGCCGTATGACCGACGAGCAGAACGTTCTCGGGACGGAACTGCAGCCCTGTAGCGAGGACCCGATGACGGGGTACCTCAGGGACGGCTGCTGTCACCACCTCGCCGAGGACGCCGGCCGCCACGAGATCTGTGCGGTGATGACCGAGGAGTTTCTCGCCTTCAGCAAGGCCCGCGGCAACGACCTGGTGACGCCGCGGCCGGAGCTGTCCTTCCCGGGGCTCGACCCCGGTGACAGGTGGTGTCTCTGTCTCGGGCGCTGGGTGGAGGCGCTCGACGCCGACGTGGCTCCCCCGGTGGTGCTGGAAGCTACAAACGAGGCGGTCCTCGAGGACGTGTACTTTTCGACGCTGAACGAACACGAGTACATAGAGGAGTTCACCGACATCGCGGGCGACGACGGTGACGGGGACAACGGCGCCTGATGGGACTCCTTTCGGTCATGTCCGGGTAGCATGACGGATCTCGCGACAATCCAGGGGACGATCAGGGAGTAGCGGCGGTCACTCGGATCCGGGCGGCTCGAACTCGACGAGAGTGAGTTCCCTGTCGAGTTCGCAGTACTCGTGTGGCGGATCGCCGACGACGCTGTCGATGCGGTACTCCTCGTCGAACTCCGCGCCCGAGGGCACACAAAGCTCGTGGCTCGGGCAACCAGTGTGTGGGCACGGACCCGCGAGCGACGTCTTGCTCCCGGCGAAGGCGACGCTCGACGGGACATTCGCCTCGACGGGCGCGGGCTCGACCTCGACGGCGGTCACGCCGGTGTCGTGGACGGCGCACTCGAGCGTCTTCGCGCCGTCACGAACGTTGGAGACACGGTAGCGGCGACCCTCGGTGAGGTTGAGACACTGATCGCGGTACGGACAGCCCTCGCAGGCCGACGACTCGCCGTTGTACACGAACTCCTCGCCGGGTTCTGCGAGCCGCGTCCCGATCAGTGTCACGGTGGTCATACCACGCGTTAGTGGCTGGAACTGATTAAAGGCCACCCTCTCGACTGCCTACACACCCGGACGTGACTCTGTGACACGTCAGATCACGTCCGGGTGTATATCGGCAAGCTTTTTCGGTGGAGTCGAGGAGGTAGACGCATGAGCAACCGGGGGCCACTGTCGGCAGTGTCGCCGCTGGACGGCCGGTACGCACGATACACGGAACCGCTCACGGAGTACGCGAGCGAGCGGGCACTCATGCGCGCGCGCGTCGAAATCGAGGTGGAGTATCTGCTCGCGCTCGCCGACCTCGAGGAGACGCCGCTGTCGATCGGCGCACCACAGAGCGAGCAACTCCGGGACCTCTACCGGGAGTTCGACGACGAGGACGCCTCCATCGTCAAACAGCTCGAAACTGAGGGGTACGGCGAGTACCCTGCGACGAATCACGACGTGAAGGCCGTCGAGTACTTCGTCCGGGACAATCTGCCCGCGGAGTTGGACTGCGGCGAGTGGATCCACTTCGGCCTGACCAGCGAGGACGTGAACAACCTGGCCTACCGTCGACTGATCGGGCCGGCGGTGCGGGAGGTGCTGATCCCATCGCTGCGCGAGGTCCGGGACACCCTGACAGCGATGGCACGCGAGCACCGTGCGCTGCCGATGCTCGCGCGGACGCACGGCCAGCCGGCGACTCCCACCACGTTCGGCAAGGAGATGGCAGTGTACGCGTCGCGACTGGCGAGACAGCTCGGACGGGTCGACAGCGCAGTGTCGGGGCTGTCCGGGAAACTCGCCGGGGCGAGCGGGACGTATGCAGCCCACTACGCGGCCTACCCTGCGGTCGACTGGGAAGCGTTCGCCAAATCGTTCGTCGCTGACCTCGGTCTGCAACACGAACCGCTGACAACGCAGGTCAACCCGAGCGACGACTTGGGGACGCTCTGTGACGTGCTCCGTGGCGTCAACAACGTCTTGCTCGACCTGGATCTCGACATGTGGCTGTACGTCTCCGACCGGTACCTGGGCCAAGAGGCAACGGCCGGGGAGACGGGGTCGTCGACGATGCCCCACAAGGTGAACCCGATCGACTTCGAGAACAGCGAGGGCAACCTCTCGAAGGCAAACGCCGATCTCGTGTTCCTCGGGAACTACGTCACGAAGTCGCGACTCCAGCGGGACCTCTCGGACTCGACGGTCAAACGGAACATCGGGAGCGCACTCGCACACTGCCTGATCGGATACGAGAAGCTTTCGACAGGCCTGTCGAAAGTCGTGCCCAACGAAACGGTGATGCGCGATGATCTCGAGGCGACGCCGGAGATCATCGGCGAGGCAGTACAGACAATTCTGCGCCGGGAAGGTCACGAGGACGCATACGAACGAGTCAAAGAGCTCACCCGCGGTGAACAGGTGACCATGGCGGATTTCCACGACCTGTTCGAGGATCTGGACGTTCCCGGGGACGTCCGCGAAGAACTGGAGGCGCTGACCCCGACGGATTACGTGGGGATCGCGGACGATCTGGTCGACAACCCCGAATAACAGCGGGAATCAGGGTGCCCCGACGACAACCATCCTGCTCTCCTCGGCGAACCTGAGTTTCCGGGAGGCGTCTGGGGATACCCGCACCGCTTTGCCAGGTTCGAGCGTGATTTCTTCGTCGTCGACAGTGAGCGATCCGGACCCCTCCATCAGTAGATACACTTCCTCCTGGCCTTCCTCGGCGTGGTCGTGGCGTTTGCCTTCCCACTGGTCGTCCACGTCGACGACCGTGATGCCGAGATTCTTGCAGTCCAGTGCGTCTCGAAGGAAGTGCATCCCCGGAGCGAGCTCGTCGACGTTGGCGTAATGTTGTTGCGTGTACGACATGCCCGGGAGTACTCCGGGCTGGCATAAATCGTTTTCTTCAATCTGTATCGGAGATGCGCGACGCAGCCCGGGGATTCGATCCTCTAACCCCCGGGATAGAGTGATCCCGCCGGGCCGTGCCAGTCCCGAATTTCACAGATTATGCGGCAATCGCTCTTCGCCTCGGCCACGACAATTCGATAACCTGACACAGAGTCCTTCGACCTATGAGAGTTTGTCTGAAACACCTCGATTCAGAGACGGATCTTGTCGTGACGTTCGCTTCGATCCCTCTAGGATTCGTCTGAAACCGTCTGCTGGCGCTCTCGAGCATCTGCTCGCGGCTTCGACCCCACGAGGGTTCGTCTGGAACACTTTATGACGTGGATCGGCGACGCGCACTACCTGCCGCTTCGACCCCACGAGGGTTCGTCTGAAACCACCCCCACCGCCACCGAGGACGGAGCCGATGATGCTTCGACCCCACGAGGGTTCGTCTGAAACCACGAGTTCAGCGGCCTCCACCGAATATACTGGCGGCTTCGACCCCACGAGGGTTCGTCTGAAACGGGATCTCCTTGACCAGCTCGTCGCCGACATCGAAGCTTCGACCCCACGAGGGTTCGTCTGAAACGCTCACCATGCCTCGGAGCGCTCTGCCAAGGCTGCGCTTCGACCCCACGAGGGTTCGTCTGAAACTCACTCATCGCTATCACACTCCGTTGAGTGTTCTGCGCTTCGACCCCACGAGGGTTCGTCTGAAACGCGAAGCGCCTGTCGATAGCATCGTCAACGGAGGTGCTTCGACCCCACGAGGGTTCGTCTGAAACCACGCGTCAGATTCAGCGTCAGGTCCTCCGAATACGTGCTTCGACCCCACGAGGGTTCGTCTGAAACCCTGCATCTGGTCAGCTCCCGTGCTCCGGCGCGGGCTTCGACCCCACGAGGGTTCGTCTGAAACCTTTGCTCGTTGTAACTGCCTTGTGAGAGTTCGAGGCTTCGACCCCACGAGGGTTCGTCTGAAACGCTTTCGAGTGGGACTCCGAGGAGCACAGTTACAAGGCTTCGACCCCACGAGGGTTCGTCTGAAACTGAGTCCACATAGTTGCCCACATGTCAGATGATACGCTTCGACCCCACGAGGGTTCGTCTGAAACGAACACGGGGTAGGACGACGAAGGCAAGGATGATGCTTCGACCCCACGAGGGTTCGTCTGAAACTCGTGGCCCGTTTTCGAGCGACTCACTCACAAAGCCCGCTTCGACCCCACGAGGGTTCGTCTGAAACCAGTGGCATGCTGTACATTCCAGAGCGGGAAGGAATGCTTCGACCCCACGAGGGTTCGTCTGAAACCGAGACAGTCGCCGTGTTCCGCCAGCCAGTTGATGCTTCGACCCCACGAGGGTTCGTCTGAAACAAGCGCTACAAGCTCGCGCTCGGTGGTCCGACGGCGCTTCGACCCCACGAGGGTTCGTCTGAAACACGGGCAGACACGCCTCGTGAACATCGACGACGTGCTTCGACCCCACGAGGGTTCGTCTGAAACCGTACGGCATTGGGGCGAGGTAGGTCCCGTTGGCCGTGCTTCGACCCCACGAGGGTTCGTCTGAAACCCGACAGTGTCGGGTGTGGCAGTGTCAACACGCCGCTTCGACCCCACGAGGGTTCGTCTGAAACGTTCCCCGCAGTCGACGGCAGTCTCAGGCTCGTCTGGGCTTCGACCCCACGAGGGTTCGTCTGAAACGCGGCGTCCACGAATCGGCTGCCGACATGATAATGGCTTCGACCCCACGAGGGTTCGTCTGAAACTCTGTCGAGATACTCTGCGAACACGAGGGTCCCTGCGCTTCGACCCCACGAGGGTTCGTCTGAAACGCGGCGTACAATGAGGTAGAGCACGAGCCCGCTCGCAGCTTCGACCCCACGAGGGTTCGTCTGAAACGCGTTGGAATCGGGGTTAAACAACCCTACCACGTGGCTTCGACCCCACGAGGGTTCGTCTGAAACAGAGCGGTGGTGAGCTGAAAACGGACGACTCGGCTGGGCTTCGACCCCACGAGGGTTCGTCTGAAACCACGACGACGGTAGCCGCGGGCGCAAGTGCGTGGGGCAGCTTCGACCCCACGAGGGTTCGTCTGAAACCAAGTCCGCCGTCACGGAAGACTTCGCGCTGGACCTGCTTCGACCCCACGAGGGTTCGTCTGAAACGGTCTCTCCTCGCAATCGGCCGGGAGAGCAACGCTCAGCTTCGACCCCACGAGGGTTCGTCTGAAACCCGGCCGTTGCACCGGAGCCGAGGCGCTCGCCCGGCGCTTCGACCCCACGAGGGTTCGTCTGAAACAGACGCTGATCCGGTTCTCGTCGTCATCATGCTTGATGCTTCGACCCCACGAGGGTTCGTCTGAAACTCACCATCACGATCAGCGAGCACGCCGATCCGAGGAAGCTTCGACCCCACGAGGGTTCGTCTGAAACTCGATGACGGGCGACGGGCAGCCTGCCCCAGCTGCGGCTTCGACCCCACGAGGGTTCGTCTGAAACCTTGCGCGCTTAGAAGGCCGTCGTCGCGAAGGCCGAGCTTCGACCCCACGAGGGTTCGTCTGAAACTCCATGTGCCTTCTCGACGGAGTTAGAGCCGATGCCGCTTCGACCCCACGAGGGTTCGTCTGAAACTGATGGCGATCTCCTCAATGGTGTCGCTGGTCGTGCTTCGACCCCACGAGGGTTCGTCTGAAACCGCAATTCGCCAAGTATGCTCAATCCCGACGACCTGCTTCGACCCCACGAGGGTTCGTCTGAAACACGGATGTTCTAACTCCGACAGTGTCTACACGCGCTTCGACCCCACGAGGGTTCGTCTGAAACGAGCGAGCCCAGCGCGGCCACGAGGCCGCTTTGCAGCTTCGACCCCACGAGGGTTCGTCTGAAACCAGGCGTGGGCGTACTACGGCGTCGAGATCCGCGAGCTTCGACCCCACGAGGGTTCGTCTGAAACCGCGATCGAAGGGGTGCCGGGGTTCTTGGAGTACATTGCTTCGACCCCACGAGGGTTCGTCTGAAACCGTACCGCCCTGTCTCGTCGTCCTCACGGACCTTCTCGCTTCGACCCCACGAGGGTTCGTCTGAAACCATTCCCAGATTCCCCGTGCGGGGGTTTGTATGTGGGGAATCGAGGGCTGCGACTCGGTCGACCCGCAATACCCCTCACACCCACCGGGGTCGACAGAGTCATACTACGGTAGAAGCCAAGGGCACTTCGAACGCACGTTCCTCGATTCACCGCGAATGAATCACCCAATTAAGCCGGCGAAACGAACCCAAGCCCATAAGTTCACAGTACGTGAACTGTGAACCACGATGGCACACGACTTCACGGCGGACGACTCCCGCCGGACGGACGAACACGCGGCCGACGAGAAACCACGGGTACACGGCCTACAGACCTACTTCCGCATCTTCCAGAACCCCGATCTCGCTCGCGTCTACTACCGCGCACGAGACGGCCCCGTCACGGTGCCCACCCTCCGTGAGGAAATCGAACTGAGCAAGTCCTCCGCGTACAGCTACATCGACGAGCTGGTCGACGCCGGACTGCTCGTCGAGGTGGCGGACTCTCAAGGAGCGACACAGTACGCGGCGACAGAGTGGACGGTCACGATCGAGATTGACGACGAATCACTGACGGTTGGGCCGCTGGCGGCACTCGTCGTCGCAAACAAGACCGAGTATCCGTCCATCGGTCGGGTGGTCGAAGAACACGGACTGGAGACACTACAGAAGTGCATCACAGAGGCCCGCGTGTACGAGCGCGGCGAGACGACGACGCGACAGTTCGCCGACGACACCGGCCTCAGCTACGGCCTCGCATTCGAGGCGTTGGCCGCCATCGCCGAACTACTCGGCTTCGAATCCGAGGGCGAGTCGATGGCGAGCGATGATGCCCCCGACGATCCCGCCGTCGACTCCGAAGTCGATCTGTCCGAGTTGGAGACGGGGGGCGACCCAAGCGATCACGAGGACGATGGGACTGCTCCGATCGGACTGATGGAGCGCAAGCGGCAGTCGGACGAGGAGTAGTCCCGATGTCGGCTGGATTGAAGCCCGTCATCATCATCGACGCGGGTATTATCAAGGGCACGGGCAAGCCGAAAAACAATCAGCACACGTACCGACAGATTCGGCGGGAAGTGGAGAGCGAGAATCAGAGGCTGTACTTGCCGGCGACGATGTACGAAGAGTTGAGCGGTGATCCGTCGAAAATTCCCAGCGGGAGTGAGTGGGTCGATCCACTGATCGAACAGGGGTGGGTCGACGTCACGCCGAAAGTGTCCGGCGATCCTAGTGCGTCATTTTCGTCGCCGACGACCCGACGGGGGAAATTGCGACACGCTGTCGACCACGCGATACTGCAGGAGAAGTCGGGAGAGAAGAGCGAGTGGGAGGACACGGCACTGGCAGGGTTGGCAGACCGCGTGCTGTCGAACGCACAGGCCGCTCAGGTAATCATTCACACGACGGACAGGCCCGCGCAGAAGGGCATCAATCGAGTGCTTGCGGCGAAGTGGCCCGGGCACGTTCGAACCTACTTCCACCACCCACACGAGCCGAAGACACGGTTCAGAGACCCGAGGTACTTCCGCTGGTAGCGAGTAGGACGACCAGAAATGCGGCTGATTACGTGGAACTGCAATCAGGCATTCCGCCGAAAGCAGCACGAACTCCTCGATCTCGAACCAGATATAGCGGTGGTGCCCGAGTGCGAGAATCCCGCGGAGAAGGGCGACTGGTCGGCGTGGGCTGACTGGCGGTGGACTGGCGACGACCCGCACAAGGGTCTCGGCGTGTTTACCCGGAACGACATCACCATCTCGGACACCACGGTGATCAGAGAGGCTGACCACTTCCTCCACGTCGAGACCGATGCCGTAGACGTTCTCGCCGTGTGGGCAATGAACGACCGCGAAAACCCGCGGCGACGCTACATCGGGCAAGTCCACACCACCCTCGAAACCCACCCCGAACTAATCGGCGAGAACACGGTCATCGCCGGCGACTTCAACTGGAACGTGACGTGGGACGAATCACCCAACAGCCCGCTCTGCGGCGACTTCGCTGACGTACAAGCGGCGTTGAACGAGAACGGGTTGTGCAGCGCGTACCACGCGGTGCGTGGTGACGGATTCGGCGAGGAGACGGAGGCGACGTTCCATATGCACAAGAAAGAGGATCGACCCTACCACATCGACTACGCGTTCGTACCCGAACGACAGATCGTATCAGGGGTGGGGGTCACGGTCGGCAGGCACGATGACTGGATTGACAAGAGCGATCATATGCCGCTGTTGGTGAAACTCTGAAACCACTCGCTCATCAGACGCCGAACACGGGGTGATAGGACGCGCCGCGGGCGTCCACCAGCAGGTACCGCGAGTTCCCGATCGTGACCTTCTTTTCCCACCCCTCCGGGTCGGTGTTGACCTGCGCCCCGGGATGTCTGCCTATGTCGCCTGCGTGCAGATCGCCGCCGAGCAGATCCGCCCGCTCCCCATCGGTGAGGCAGGCGACTACGTCCTCGTAGTCTTCGATTTCCTCGATCATGTGTTCGCCCTCCAGTTCGGACATCGACGCCGAGGAGACGGCCTTGGCGAGCCGCTCGTCACCGGGCTCCAGTTCCCCGTCGAACAGCGACTCGTAGAACTCGCCCACTGTGTCGGAGACCATCGTCGACTCGTCAATACAACCATCCTCTGCGTGTCGTCGCAAGACGTGCCCGGTCTCTCGAAGAAGCGGAAGGGCATCGCCGCCGTCGCCGCCGTGAATCACCAGCGAGGGAATGGCATTTCCGTCCTCGGGCTCAGCGAGCCGCCAGACGACCACGTCGCCGGTCTCGCCACCGAACGAGCGGTTGCACCGGCCGCCTGACTGGACGATGTTTGGGATGGGCGCGTAGTCGCGGAATACGGTGTCGAAGCTCACGTCCACGCCGGCCTCGACGACGCTCGTGGAGACGAGGACGACTGACTCGTCGCCGTCGAGGAGCGGGGCGGGGTCGTCCTCGTCGCCTGTCTCGTCGTCGTAGAGGGCGTCGATGAGCAGCTTGCGGTCGTCGGGGCGCACGTCGCCCGAGAGGAACGCGTAGACGGTGTCAGCGTCCTGCTCGGCCACGGCGTCGAGTGCGAGTCGCCGGAAATCGACGGGGCTCGGCAACTCGCCGACCTCAGCCACATAGCCGTGGAGGAGGCGACCGAGTTCGACCGAGTGGTTCTCTTCCACACCCGCCATCGGCGTGACGTACTGGTAGAGTTCTTCGGCGCTCGCCCGCGTGTTACAGACGGCGAGAACGTCCCGTCCGTCTCCGGCTGCCTCGGACATACGGCCGCCTGCGGTGGGGTAGTCGAGCGTCGCGTACTCGTCCCCCCGATCCGTTCGGACGGTGTCGTGCAGTCGGTAGGTGACTCTGGGGTGATCGGCGAGGAAGTCTGTGTACTGGTCGGTGTTGTCGGTGAGTTCTCGCGTGGTGAGTTCGTCCGACCCGTACTTGATGAGGCCGGGCTGTGTCGCCGTCATCAGGATCATGGTGGCGTCGTAGGTGTCGACGAGCAACTCGACGAGCGTGGGGACGATCTGCCACCAATCTTCGGGGATGGCCTGTGGCTCGTCGATCACGACGACGGACTCGCGGAGTGACGGCACGCGGGTCGCCTGCCGTGCCGTGGGGGCGGCGAGCGACTCGAAGAGCTGGACGGTGGTGGTGAGAGTGAGCCCACTCAGCCACGACTCCGCGTGTAAGGCGCCCGGCGAGCGGCCGATGTCGGCGTCCGTGTAGTGGTCTCCGAGGCCGGTGTAGGTGTTCGAGAGGTGGTGGTGGAGGGTGAATGCCTTGCTGTAGGGACTGACGCCGAAGACGGACTGAATCTCGCTCGCGGTCTGGTCGAGGATGCTCGTGTATGGGAGGAGGTACACCAACCTACTGTCGTTGATGTCGGCCGCCCGGAGGCCCGCTGAGAGTCCGGCGTACGTCTTGCCGAATCCGGTCGGGAGCGTGATCAAGCCCACGTCGTCGGACTTGACGAGGCCTTCGACGTTCTCCGTCGCGTCTCGTCTGGCACGGTCGCGGAGACAGTTGAGATCCGCCAGAACGCCCTCTCCCTCGTCGAGGTCGTCGACGTGCTGGTCGAGGGCGTCTCGGTCGGGAAGCGTCCCGCCGATGTCCTCGTCTTCGAGCCCACTCGCGGCGGTCTGGTCGGCCAATTTGAGTGCCGTCCAGAGTCGAACTACGTCACCGTAGTAACCATCTCTGGTGCCTCCATTACCCGTTCGGGCGAAGTACATCAGATGGTCGTGAAGGCTATCGGCTGGTTCCGTCCGCCCGTCGTGCCACTCGCGGAAGTCGTCCCACGATCCTTCTCCGTCGGTCGCAGCGTGGATGATTCGATTTGCCCGTTCTGGCACCTCGTCGCCGATGTTTTCGAACTGCTCGTTGACGCGCTCGTACGTTTCTCGGACTTCGGCGGTGGGTTGATCTTCGGTAGTGGCTCGCCCGTAGTTCCCCGCCAGTTTGGAGGGTTCCGGTGGTGACTGCGTGTCGTGGTGGCCCGCGACCACGAGCGTGGCCACCTCGGCCGCATAGTCATCGACCTCGTCACGGCACTCCAGTAGGCAGTACAGGGTGACGAGGGCGCTCGAGAAGGCGTGGAACCGATACTCGTCCGAGTGCTGGAAGGGCTGGTCGCGGAGGTGCTTCTGTGCCCAGCGGGTCAGCTTGGCGAAGTCGTGGGTGAGGCCGACCACTTCTGTGACCGGCTCTGCAGACGTTCTGTCGGCCAGCGTCTGCCCGCGACAGGCCTCGATCATCCGGTCGGCCACTGTCCGGAGGTGTCCATCGTCGTCGAACCGCCCCCCTTCGCCGATGAGGAGCGTCGGCTTGCCGTCGTCGGTCTTGGCCGGGTGTGAGATGTACTGCTCGAAGGTCATGGTTCGCGGGTCAGTAGAGGACGACCTCGTGTTCGCCGACCGCGTGCGTCCGCGAGGCGTCCACCGGAAGGCGGTCGTCGCCGGTCGCGTACGTAATGTTGCCGAACGCGGTCGTGCGCCGGCCGCCGTCGGTCGCCTCCATGTAGAGCGGTGCCCGCTCGCGCTTGACCGTGATGCCGGGTCTGGGAACGACCGCGGAGTCGTCGTACGCGGCGGAGTCGACGGCGGTCGTGGTGGCGGATTCGACCGTGTGAGTATCCACGTTCCGGATGTCGGCGATGCACTCGGAGAGCCCGAGTGCCGGCGAGTAGTGGTACCGCGAGTCTTCGAGGCGTTCCTCCAGTTCGTCGTGGACGTCCTCATCGGCGAGGCTGACATAGACGCGGTACACTGGGTCGACCAGCATCTCGTAGGTGTCGCGTTGGCGAGGCGTTTCCATCAAATCCTGTCTTCCCGGTTTGTCCCAGCGTTCGAGATACGATTCCGGCGTCAGCATTTCTGCCCCATCCCACCAGTCCTTTTCGAGCGGGAGATACTGGATGGCGGCTTCGTTCGTGTTGACCATCGTGATCCCCATCGTGTACGTGTGGGGCAACTCCTTCGGGACGACCGCGACCGCGGACGACGACGGGGAGAACAGGTCGTAGTAGCTGTCGCGCGGCATCCCCATAATTCCCGCGAGCAGGCCGGCGACAGTCGTCCGCGGCGGGACGCGGTAGCTGGGCTTGGCGCTGTTGTTGCCCACCTTCCGGAAGTGGGCGAAGTCGGCAGTCACGTCGAACCCGATACAGGTGTCGGGGACGTACCAGGCGGTCGACGGGTCGCCGCCATCGGACGCGTAGTCGGTGAGGTCTTGTTGCGTCATAGGTGGAGAGGTGAGGCGGCGGTGTCAGTTCGCGTACCGCTCGTACACGTCGTAGGCGTCGACCGAGTCGTCGCCGAGGGCGTCCTCGAGAGCGGCGTAGAAGGCCTCGCGGTCGCCCGTCTCGCCGTCGGGGAGCGCGAAGTCAACTGCGCTGTCGGCGGTGACGTGGACGGTGTCGATCCGGGCCTCGTTGTCGGCGAGCGCGGTCACGAGTTCCGAGACGTCGAGCTGGAAGTCGTCCGTTCCCCGGATCTCGTCTTCGGGGAGGTCGCTAGTCACGCCGATGCGGTCGTTGAGCCGCCCGATCTCGAAGCCGTCTCGCTCGTACTCGACGCGGACGTAGAGTCGGGGCTGCTGCCCCGCCTTCGACCGCGTGACGGTCTGGTTCTTCAGTGCCCGCCAGCAGAGCGTGTCGAGGCGCTTGACATCGGCTTCGCTAAGGCGGGTGTCCGCAGCGGCGTTGTCGTTGATGCGGCCCCCGAACCCGATGACGCCGTAGCTGATGCGGTTGTCCGTGGC
This sequence comes from Halobacteriales archaeon QS_4_66_20, assembly GCA_003021015.1. GTDB lineage: Archaea > Halobacteriota > Halobacteria > Halobacteriales > Haloarculaceae > Halovenus. Next base: position 48,963 of record PXRK01000024.1, read on the forward strand.
GAACGTGCCCTGTTCTTTCTTCTCTGTCTCCTCTTCCTCGTCATCGTTCGGATTGGCGATGACGGTGGCGAGCTGCTTGGACTCGGTGTTGCGTGCGACCTCGTGATAGCTCCGCCCGTGGTTGAACTGCACCGGACCCTCGAACTGGTCGGGGAGGTCGTCGGCCAGATCCGTATCGAGAGCAATAGTCGCTCCAAAGTACCGGACGTCGGCAGCGGTCTTAACGAATGCCTTGAGGAGTTCCTCGGGGTCTGCGTCTTCGGTGCTGACGCCCATCTCCTCTTCCACGGCGTCGTACATCTCCTCACGGGTCAGCACGTCGTCGTTCGGGTTCGCAATCAACACGACGTGACCGTCCTCCACGAGCTGGTCGCGGAGGTATCGTTTGAGTCGCACGTCGGTGACAACGCACTGCCTGGTGACAGGGTCGATACGGGGTTCGTTGTCGGCGGTGAGCGGGTCGCCGTTGGGATTGGTGTCCTTGGCGTCAATCACGAAGGCAATTTCGGAACGGTTCTGGATCGTATCGTCGTTGGTTTCGGTCATGTTTGGTAGCGTATGTGGTTAATCGAAATGGTCAGTCGTCAGTCTGTGTATCAGCTGTTGCCGGTTCTTCCTCGTCTGTGTGGTCAGTTGAATCGTCGTTCTTGCCGTAGGTGAGGCCGAGTCCGTAGTGCATTCGGAGGTCGTCAGTCGAGAGCGACCACTCCTCCGGAGTCCGTCGGTTCACGATGTCGCTCAGTCGCGTGATGTACCGGTCGTTCATTAACATTCCTGCTTTCTCGTCCTTTTCCGAGTAATGGGCGTTCTTCTCCAGCACCTTGTTGAGCGTGGTGGAGATGCGGCGCCGAGTCATTGCGTCGATGGGATGCTGGCGGATGACGGTGCGGGAGATGCCTCTCCGGTTCTGGTAGGCGGCCACCCGACCGACCAGTGCGCCGAGGAGGAACGCCGCGCGGCGCTCCTCGTCTTCGGCGAGGGCGGGATGGCTGTCGATGAACTGTGCGAGTCGGTCGTCTCTATCGCTGAAGCCGTTCGTATCGCTCATGATTTCAGTGGTTGTTGGGGTAGTTCGTGGATCG
>PXRK01000025.1 GCA_003021015.1 Halobacteriales archaeon QS_4_66_20
CGGAGTCCCCCTATCGCACTGGCGTGCAGTGTAAAGGTTTCGCGCCTGCTGCGCCCCGTAGGGCCCGGTATCTTGTCTCAGATACCGTCTCCGGGCTCTGACTCTCATCACCCGTACCGATTACTGGCACGGTGGGCCGTTACCCCACCGTCTACCTAATCGGCCGCAGCCACATCCTATGGCGCGAGCGAGGCGCAAAGCGCCTCGGAAAGACGGCAAAGCCGTCGAAGCGTTTCCAGCTCCCTGCACTCCAGCATGGGAGCTGTATCGAGGATTAGCCTCAGTTTCCCGAGAGTATCCTCGTCCATAGGGTAGTTTGACCACGTGTTACTGAGCTATTCGCCACGGGTCTGAACCCGTACGACTAGCATGGCTAAATCGGACTCCAATAGCAATGGCCTCCGGCAGGATCAACCGGAATGTGCCCACGTACTGTGGGCGGTTAGGCGGGAAACACACGTCGTGTGTGTTGCTATCGAAAGCTCGGCACACTCGTGGTCGACGGATCGTCGACCGACCGAGTGTCACCGAACTACCAGGGCTAACATCAGATCCCATCTATACGGCGGACCGCAGGGGTGGAATCCTCATGTCTTGCGGACCTGATCGTAGGCCATTCGGGGTCTTAAACCCTTCGAGATGACCTCCAACCCTGTCCAGGTGGCCGGGTTTCGTTCGGCCCCGGCCGGGCCGCGTTCGCACTCTATTCGTATCGCCCCTATTTACTTAAGGGCATCGGAACGATCCCGCGTCGTATCCGGCCGACGTGATTGGATTTTCGCGTTCGTTCCTGACGCCCGGTCGTATTTAAGGCCATCGAACAGCCGTCGCGGCCCGACGGGGCCCGTGCCCCGCACCACGTCGCACCTCAACCGGATGGGTAGCCACAACTTAAGCCCGTCGAAGGAGTGGGCCGTTCGGCATGGCGTTACACGCCACGCGGGAACGGGGGCCATCGCGGTGCGGCGGAGCAACAGCTGATACCGATTGTTGTGATTATTTTCTGACGAATATCTGACAGAAAAGAGTCACAACAATCAGTATGAGAGCCTGCGGACACGCTGGCCGGAAACTGTTGCGTGGCCGGAGGCCGACCGGTCATCCCACGCAGTGTACGTCCGGTCCGGCCGGGTGAGAGCCACGCGTCCCGACCCAGGGTCGTGACCGTCCTAAGACTGCCGGATGTCGAACCGCCGCCAGCGGTATAGCCGGAATAGACCCGCCAGCGGTATGGTCGGAATAGACTACTGTCGTACGCGCGCTGGGGCGCGCGAGCGACGGCTCTCGCGGGATGATCGCAAAAAAAGCGTGAACGCTGCCGACTCAGATCTCGTCGAGGTGCTCGACGCCCTCTTTGGAGACGTTGCCCTTGGTGATCTCGTCGGGCATCCAGTCGGGTTTGTCGTCGGGTGCCTCCTCCTCCCAGGCCCAGCCCTCGTAGACGTGGACCTTGTGCGTGCCTTTCTCGCGCAGCTGGAGTTCCGTGGGATCCGCAGCCGACTCGGAGCGTGCCGGGTCGAGCCGTCGCGCCGCTTTCAGTGCTGCCTGACGGGGCGTCCCGCCGGAGAAGACACTTGATTCTTCGCCGCCCTCTTCTCGGAGCGCAAAGTTGCGCTTGTCGTCTTCTTGTGCCATGGTTTCACCGCTCCATGTCAATTCAGCACACGACCCGTAATAAATATACCCCCTGAACCGGCCGCCGTCCGGCAGTCCATTTATATAGGGGTGTCCGAAATCGCGGTCGTGCGGGTTGTATTCACCCGATATTTCACGAAAATAGTGGGGAGGCACACTCGCTCAGGCTCGCGCGCGCTCGATTTCGGGCGGGCTGGCGGGGTGTCCCCCGCCGAAAGGGGCAGATGTTTCCGGTGATCGAAACCACCAAGACCGGTACCGTCGTTGTGAGATGCGTATGGACGATCTCGACGACATCGCCGAGGCAGTTGTCGACGTCGAGGACATCGCCGAGGAGGTGTTCGAGCCCGACGAACTGCTCGAGGACTTCGAGGCGAACCCCCTCGGCATTCTGCTCGCGCTGGCTGCCGCCGGCGCCGCGCTCTTCACGCTGCTGATGCTCGCAGTGCTGGTCGTCATGTTTGTGTTCCAGTTCGGGCTCCTCCCGGTCGTGATCGCCCTGTTCGTATTCGGGCTGCTGGCGACGCTGCTCGCGCTCGGCGGGTTCCTCTACGTCAGGAGCGGCGTCCCCCACCGGGTTGAGCGGAAGATCAACCGGAAGCGGGCGGAGGTCGACGACCGGGAAGACGAACGGACGGCGATGACCGAGGAGGAGGCGATCGACGAACTCAGAAACCAGTACGCCACGGGCGAACTCACCGAGGAGGAACTCGAAGAGGCACTCGAGGACGTCATCACGAGCGACGATCCGGAACGGGCCGTCCGCGAGTACGATTCCGAGGAGGAACACGAACGTGAGTACGAACGCGAATACGACCACTAGTAGTGAGTACGGGCGCGAGTGAGGCGGACCGGGACACGGCGCGGTAAACTTAAGTGTATCCTCGGGTGAACCACGACATAGGAGACTGCGATGGTTCGCAAGAAGAAGCTCAGCCCGAGTGGCGCCAAAGACGAAGAGGGGGAGTACCACAACGTCCACATCAACCTCCACGAGGACGAGCTTGCGGTCGCGGGAATGGACATCGGCGATGAGGTGTTCGTCAGGGTCAGGGACAACAAGATCATCATCCAGAAGGCCGACCAGGAAGACGTCGACCACGAGTTCTGATAGTGATTGTTGTAAATCAGTATCACCACTCACCTTCTCCGCCTGCCATCCCATGAGCCTCTACCGGACCGCGAGACCGCTGTTGTTCCGCCTGCCGCCCGAAACCGCCCACGCGTGGGGTCACGCCGGCCTCCGGGCGATCCAGCGTACGCCGCTTCTGTCCCGGGTTGCCGCCCGTTACACGGTCGCCGACGAGCGCCTCCAGACGACGGCGTTCGGCCAGTCGTTCCCGAACCCCGTCGGGGTCGCCGCCGGGTTCGACAAGAACGCGGAGATCCCGCGCGCGCTCGCCGCGCTCGGCTTCGGGTTCGTCGAGGTCGGCGGCGTCACCGCCGAACCCCAGGCCGGCAACCCGCGCCCGCGCATGTTCCGCCTGGCCGAGGACGAGGGGCTGATCAACCGCATGGGGCTGAACAACGACGGCGCGGCCGTCGTCGGGACGCGACTCGCCGAGACGCCGGTCGACGTGCCGGTCGGCGTCAATATCGCCAAAAGCGAGCACGTCGACCCCGCGGACGCACCCGACGACTACCGCCGGGCGTACCACGCGGTGGCCGACGGCGCCGACTTCTTCGTGGTCAACATCTCCTGTCCCAACTCCCAGGGGTTCGAGGCGCTGCAGAACCGCGAGTCGATGGCGGCGATCCTCGGCGACCTCGTCGACGCCGGCGCCGGCCCGCTTTTGGTGAAGCTCTCGCCGGACCTCCCCGACCCGGCGGTCGACGACGCCCTCTCGATCGTCGAGGAGTTCGACCTCGACGGGATCGTCGCGACGAACACGACGACCGACCGACCGGTGTCGCTGCGCTCGCCCAACCGCGTCGAGACGGGCGGGCTCTCGGGCGCGCCGATCGAGTCCAGCGCCACCGGGATGGTGCGCTACGTCGCTCAACGAACGGACGTCCCCGTGATCGGCGTCGGCGGCGTCTCGACAGCCGAAGACGCCTACCGGAAGATCCGCGCCGGCGCGAGCCTCGTCCAGCTGTACACGGGTCTGATCTACCGCGGCCCGTCTGTCGCCCGCGAGATCAACCGGGGGCTGCTGAAGTTGCTCGACCGCGACGGCTTCGACTCCGTCGCCGATGCCATCGGCGTCGACCTCTAGCACTCTGCCGCGCGAGCAGCCACCGCGGTGCTACCGACCACACAGTCCAGACCCTGGCGGACTGAAATACTCACGCACGACCGTATCAGATCACTTCGCCATCCAGCCCGAGGTGAAGCAGGGCGCCGACGAAGAACGTGCCGACCACGGCCACCGCCGCGACGCGGCGCGCAGTCGGGAGGTTCGCGGTCAGCACCCACACGGCAGCGCCGAAGGCGGCGGTGAGCGCGACGTTGACGAGGACGCTGTGGGTCCACCCGCGGTGGCGGTCGGTCGCGAGGCCGATCAGCGGGTCGACGAGCGCCGCGGCGACGGCCGCGACCAGCAGGACGATCCCGCCCGCGAGCACTGCCGGCGGGGCGGGGAGGTCGCCCCCGAACAGGTCCACACCAGTCGTCTCGACAGCCGCCAGCAGCTCCGCCCAGCCGAGGGCCGCCAGCGAGAGCACGCCGAGCACGACCAGCGCGCGGAACGCCCGGGTCGCCTTCCGGCGGGGGATCGACCTGTGGTGGTCGATGTCGGGATAGATCGACCCCACGAACGTCGCCGCCGCCGCGCCGAGCGCGCCCGCACCCGCCAGCACGACAGCCTCGAACAGCACGTAGAGTATCCCGCCGACCGCCAGCGCCATCGCGACGGCGCCGACGCGCCCCCACCGCGAGTGTGTCGGGTAGTTTGGCATACTCCGCAGTTGCAGCCCGAGGCACATATACGACTCGACGGGTCGGATCCGCCGGACAGCTCGGATGGGTGACTACTGGGACGCGACCGCACCGTCGCGCTCGCGTGCCATCGCACGGTCCGGGTCCTCGGGATCGGTCAGAACGTCGAACCGGGCGCCGCCGTCCGAGGTCGTCGTGACGCCCGCGTCGAACACCGACCCGAACGCGTTCTCCGGCAGGCCACAGCCCTCGTCCGCTTCTCGACGGCGTACCCCTCGGCGACCGACTGAACGTCCTCGAGCAGCGTGTCGATCCGGTCGAGTGCCCGGTCGGCCCGACCGAGCTCCGGGTCGTCGGCGCGCACCGCCCGCGATGCAGTTCCGGCGAACAGTGGCATCACCCAGACTGGCTCACCGATGTCGTCGCCGCGGTCGAACACCCCCAGCGCGAGCGCCGGCGCGTTGGCGTCGACGACCCGCCCGTCCGGTTCGAGCAGCATCGCCACCCGGTTCCCGTGCTCGAACAGCGCGTCGTAGAGCTGCTCGCCGACCACGTGCTCAACGACCCCAACGTCTGTCTCCCCGTTCGTGCTATGACCCGTGTTCATGCTATGGCCCCACCCCTAGTCCGCCCCCACGGCGACGTCCGGAGGAGCCAGTGGGCGTTTCGTCGCCTCGGTTGTTGTATTGAGGTCCCTGAACCCCAAATCGCCGCAGTAAACCGACCGGAAACCGACCGAAAACTCAGCCTGATCTCCGCTGAAGTCTGGAGAGAGCCGGCGAGGACGCCGTTTTTGACAATTTCATGCAGTTGTGGCGAAAACAATCGAAACAGTGAACTGTCACGTGAGGCTCAGTAATTATCCGCCGTGAATACTTATTAGTGTGGAATAACGTTACTAAATGGAACAGAGTGGGAACGGGTATCCGACCGGGTGAGGAGCTATGAGCGCAAGTTCAAAGGACTCAACAACTGACTCCGAGGACACGACGAACAGAACGGCTGGCGACGGGAACGGATCCACAGCCAGCACAGGGGCATCGACAGTCGAGAGCGGGGACGGACAGATCCCCTATGACGAGTGTTTCGACCTGCTGAGCAACCATCGGCGCCGGTACGCGCTGCACTACCTGCAACAGCAGGACGACGGCGTGGCGCTGGGCGAGCTGGCCGACCAGGTCGCCGCCTGGGAGAACGGCGTCGACGTCGACGCGGTGTCCTACGACGAGCGCAAGCGGGTGTACACCTCCCTTCAGCAGGTCCACCTGCCGCGCATGGACAACCTCGACGTCGTCGAGTTCGACGACCGCGAGGGTCACGTCAGGATTGGTATTGCGGCCGAACACCTCGACGTCTACCTCGAGATCGTCACGGGCAACGACGTCTCCTGGAGCACGTTCTACCTCGGCCTCGTTGCCGTCAACGCCGGCCTGCTGGGGGGTGCGACGCTGGGTCTCCCGGTGCTGTCGGCGATCCCGGGGATCGGCTGGGCCGCCTTCGCCGTGACGACGTTCCTCGTCGCGTCGCTCGCACACATGTATCTGGCCCGGACGGAGATGCGCCTCGGTGAAACCGACGCACCGCCGGAGACACAGACCTGATACTGATTGTTGTGATTATTTTCGGCACCACATCGCAATAGCGGCGGTTTCACGTCCCGAAACTGCGTCTGAGGAACACCCGGCGGTAACGAGTCACAACAATCAGTAGAGCGGGTCGCCGGTCAAGCCGATCCAGTCGCGTCTTCGTCGTCGGTGCCGGACTGCTCGGCAGTCGCCCCCTCCTGGCCGTCGGCGTCCGCATCCCGGTCCACGTCGTCACCGTCGTGTCGTTCCGTGGCGGTCGTCTCCGCGTCGTCGCCGGCGACGACCCGGCTGGGGCCGTCGGTTGCCGACGCGGCCGCCAGCGGGTCCGTGCGGTCGACCGTGCGGACGGCAGTAGGGATCTCGTAGACGTACAGCACCTCGTCGACGAACACTCCACAGAGGCCGCGGTCGCGGTCCTCGAGCACCCGCCTGTTGCTGTCGATCGCGACGTCAACGAGCCCGGAGAGCGAGTCGACCGGCACCCGGGGCGCCGACAGCATCTCCTCGGGGAGCCGTCCGGCCGTGATCCACTCCTCGAACTCCCGGCGGCTCTCGGTGTAGTCGAGCCAGGTGCGGTCGGCGTCGGTGACCGCGAACGCCCCGCGGTACCGGCCGACGGCGAGCGCGAGACAGCCCAGCAGCGACAGCAGCGCGAGCAGCGGGCCGCCGACTGAGCGAAGGGGGCCGTACGACGCGGTGACGATCTTCTCGCTGGTGAGGACGCCGGAGTCGGTCTGCGGGCCGGCGTTCTCGACGCTGTAGACGTTCCCCTGGCTGTCGACGCGCATCTCGTACACCCGCTGGCGGTCGACGACCTCGCCGTTGCGCGTCCCGCTCAGGTTGACCTGGGACTGGAGCACGAGCTCCTTGGTGCCGGGCGTCCCGCCGAGCTGCTCGTCGACGGCCGACAGCCGGTCGGTCATCGCCGAGACGTTCGTCGAGAACGACGCTCGGACGGTGTCACCGGGCGACAGCGACGTCGCGCTGGTCGATCCGACCGGCTCCGCGAGCCGCCAGTACACCTGCTCGCCCTCGTCGCCCACGGACCGCAACACCAGCAGCAGCGTCGTGTTGGCCTGCAAGTCGCCACCGTCGGTCGCCTCGTACCGGTAGAAAAACGAGCCGTTCAGCACGGGCGTGACGCGCTCGAAGTACGACCCCCGGTTGCGGAGCACTGTCCCCGCCTCGAACACCTCGGTGTCGCGCTGGACCGTCGCCTGGTGGGAGTACTGTCCGGTCGAGGACCACCGGGCGTCCTCGACTGTCTCCACCTCCGTCCCCGGATCGACGTGCGGGGGGTACGCGAGGTACGCGCCGACCAGCGCGAGCGCGAGCAACGCGACGACGAGTACCACGAAGTACTCCGACAGGAGCATCCGCAGTCGCACTGACCATCGATTCATCGCTCCTAACTTGACGCGAGCTCCATTAAGTAGTTGTTGTCGTTTTTACCACTTCGGCCGCCCAACCGACTGCTGTCCCCGGTTTTCGAAATCGAAACGAGGGATACCGAGCGCGATTCCGGCTGTGGCTGAACGGGATTGTTCCGTGCGAAGACAGCTTCAGGCTCGTCCTGACTGCGGACGGCGGCCGTCAGCCTTGGCCCACGTGGGAGACGGCTCACCCGGAATATCGCGGCGAAAATGTATTCCTGTTTAGACGATTCCGGTCGGGCTGGTCAGCGGGGTGGTCCGGGCTGTCAGGGTCGCATCCGGCCGCTGGCCGTCGACAGACACCATGTAGTTAGTGTCCATATTCTTGAGTGAGGGTGACGAAAACACACGTATGGTTGGTGAGGTTCGGATGCAATGGGTGGATAGCACGCGCCAGCGAACAGTACGGGGTCGCGCTGCACGCGCGGGAAAGGAGTAGATGATGGAGACAGCAGACGAGCGGGAGGACGGTGCGGCCGGCGAGGCCGCGGCAGGCGGCCCGGCGAGCGACGGCGCCCCCGGGGAGACCCACGGCGAGGGGGCCGGGGAGTCCGGCGAGCCGACGGCCGACCGCACGGGGGGAGAGGACGCGACGCCAACTGAGCCGTCGAGCCTCTCGTACGACGACTGTTTCGACCTGCTGAGCAACCACCGGCGCCGGTACGCGCTGCACTACCTGCAACAGCAGGACGACGGCGTGGCGCTGGGCGAGCTAACCGACCAGGTCGCCGCCTGGGAGAACGGCGTCGACGTCGACGCCGTCTCGCCGGCCCAGCGCAAACGGGTGTACACGTCCCTCCAGCAGGTCCATCTGCCGCGCATGGACGACCTCGACGTCGTCGCGTTCGACGACGAGGAGGGGCGGGTCGTTCTCGGCCCGGCCGTCGACGATCTCGACGTCTACCTGGAAGTCGTCCGGGAGGATGACGTCCCCTGGAGCGCGTTTTACCTCTCGCTCGCGGTCGTCAACGCTGTGCTGGTCGGGAGCGTCCTCCTGGGCGTCTCGGGGCTGGCGGCCGTCCCGGGAGTCGGGTGGATGCTGTTCGTCCTCACGACGTTCCTCGTCGCGGCGCTCGCCCACGTGTATCTGGTCTGCACAGAGATGCGCCTCGGGCGGGGTGACCGGCCGCCGGACAGGCGGTCCGCGTGACCTGACACCAGTCAGCGCCAGGGGACGAGTCTGCCCGACCGCCTGGTCGACCTGCTGCGGGTTCGGATGCGGCCGGTGCCGAGGAACAGCCGGGCCGCAGCGTAGAACGGCAGCCCGACGACGAGGTTCACCGCGAGCAGCGGGAGCCAGGGGTGGATGTCGTGGAGTGCGAGCAACAGCCCGGTTGGGAGTACCCGGAGATACCGGTGCTCGGTGACGTAGTACCGGTAGAGCCCGGTCTCGGGCGGCATCGTGACCGTGACCGTCGCGTTGGCCGTCCCGCGGGCCGGGACGACCGTCTGTGACTGGTTGACCGCGACGTCCTCGCCGCCGGGTTCGAGCACGACGATGGTCGGCACGAACCCGTTGTTGTCGATGCCGTACGGGAGCGTCCCGCTTGAGTCCTGCCGGATCGTCGTCGGGTTGTCGCTGTCGAACTCGGCGCTGACGATGCCGTACTCCTGGGAGCCGGCGGGGACGAGCATCGCCGCCGACGCCGCCAGGACGACCACCAGCGCGAGCGCGACGGCCACGAGGTGTGCGTTCGTCCCGTCGTCGCGTCCGCGGCTGCGCGATCGGTGTTTGCCGTCGTCGAACATCCCGATGAGGACGTACAGCACGATCGTCACGGCGAACACCAGATACCCCAGCCCCTGAACCCCGAGCACCGCGTCGGTGCCGAGCAGTCCCGCAACCGTGCGCTGGATCGATTCGAGGGTCGACTGGATCCACTCGACGGCAGTCCCGAGCCCGGGGATCGCAAGCACGCTGCCCGTCGGCTGCCAGGCGACGGCGACGACTGTGGTATCCTGCACGGGGGGCTCGCCCGAGTCCTGGTCGGTGAACGGGTTGGCGTCGCCGCGCGTGACGTACCCCCGCTCGGTCTCCTCGACGACCCGGTGGGTCGTGAGCCCGCCCCCCTCGATCTGCTCGGCCTCGTAGACGATGACGTCGCCGGGGCCGACGTCGCCCGCGATCGCCGGCGGCACCGCCACGAACCCGTCGCCCGGCGACAGCGCCGGCTCCATGCTGTCGGTCGTGACGTAGCTGAGCAGGATCGGCTGGCCGAGCACCTGCCCCAGCAGCAGCGCCAGGAAGACGACCACGGCGAGGCCCTGCAGCGCCAGCCAGAGGGCGCGTTTCGGGTCCATCAGCTCAGTGACCCCCCACTCGGTCTGGGCGTCCGTGCGGGCGCGGACCCACGTGCGGGGCGCCGCCGCGAGCGCGTGCGCAACTAGTGCGAACGCGTATGCGACGGGGAGCGGTACGAGCGAGCATAGTTACCGGTACGACCCGCTGAATACGCGTGCGCCACAGGATTCACAGTCGACCGAGACGCTAACCAAGTCCGACGTGCAGCAGGACTGGCGGACGTTCTCGACCTGCTGCAGGTCGGCGTCGCAGGCGGGACAGCGCTCGAGGAACGCCCGGAGCCCGGCGAGCAGGTTCGTCCGCCGCCGGTCGCCGAGGTTGTCCCAGCCGTCGAGCCACTCCGCGAGCGTCGGCTCGGCCGCCAGGTCAGCGTAAAACGCCGCCTCAGAGATCCACTCGGCGATCAGATCGCCCTCGTAGCTGACGCCGAACTCCGCCTCGCCGACGAAGCCCAGCGCCGCCGGGTCGACGCCCAGCACCGACGCGAGGTGGCGGGCCGCCCGCGCCTCGTCGTCCCGGAACTGCCGGATGCGTCGCCACCAGACCTCGCGGAACTCGTCGGTGAGACGGAGGTCGTCCGCCCCGGGCTCGGGTTCGACGACGCCGGCCGTCCGGAGCAGTGTCTCGGTCTCGGTGGTCTCGGCGTCTCTCGCCGCCGGTGTGGTTCCGTCGTCCGCGTTTGCGAGCGGCTCCTTGCCGAACAGGCGGAGCAGCCGCCCCGGGACGTATCGCTTCGTCAGTTCCGGCGTCCCGGGCACGAGGTAGCCACGCAGGTAGATCACGGCCAGACAGACCGCGAACGTCATCCCGCCGCCGACGGGGTGCCAGGCGACACCCACGACGACCGCGACGGCGGCCGCGACGACCGCGTTAACGGTGGTACACGGCAGACACCGGTTCGGCCCGGTGTACGCCGGCTGCCTGAGTCGCTCGACGGTGTGTCGAAGTGGTGACATCGATTGGTCGAACCGTTCGGGTTCGTCCTATATGTAGATTTCAATGCTTCTAGTGACGACCGGCCGTTCAGGGGGAGACAGCCACTGACGGCCACCGACGGCCGCCCGTTCAGGGCCCGCCTGATACGGTCCTGCGTGGCTGGCGACTGCCGGTGGTCGCTGATCACTCATATACAGCCAGACGTGATTCAGTTACGCCATGCCGTCCCAAATCCCGTTATTCGAGCCACGACACAGCCGATGGACTGTCCTGGCACTGGACGGAGTCACGTCTGGCTGTATATCATTCCCGCTCGAGTCCCAACTTCGGCCAGCACCAGTCTGTCGCCGACCAAAACAGCCGATTCGGGCGGGCATGGGCACGATGCGGGATTGCCACTCGTCTCCAGGTTAGTTCCAAAAAAGAAATCGGCAATCGGATGTTGTTTCTTATGACGATTCGATGCTGTTGTCTGTCTCGTCGACTTCGAAGTTGCAACTCGTGACCCGGTTGGCGTCGACACCACCATCCTGCCAGCCCGAGGGGAATTCGGGCTTGCCATCGCTATCTCGGGTCACATTGTGGTACGCGTCGGCGATGTGCTCTCCTCCGGTCGGCCACTCCCACTGCTCCGGCACGACCAGCAGCCGGATATCGCCCTTCTCGACCTTGACGGAGGAGTTACTCCCGGTGTTATCAAGGATAGGGTTGAACGGGAGGTCATCGCCGTGAGTCTCGAAGTCCCCGTTAAAGGTACCGAACTCACAGCACTCGTCGAATCTGACTTCGAGTTGCGCCCACTCATTGGGAGTCTCACAGTCCCCGTTCTGGTTGCTCAGATCCGACAACACCTTGCTGGTGTCGTCCCAGATGGTGATGTCAACCGTCCCTGCGTTGCCCGAGAAATTCGTCACCCCTGAACTACCTTGCTCGTTCCCACTCGAGTCGTAGTAGGTCACTTCGTACTCACCACTACAGCCGAAGTCGAACTCGAACTTGTGGGTGTCACCAGCACCGCGGGCCTGCGGGACGATATCCCACTGGAACCGACTGACACCCCCGGTACCGCCTTCACCGCAGCGGTTGAACGTCCCGAAGATGTCGACGATCCAGTCGTTGTAGTCCCAGTCCGATTCCTCTCTCGGCAGGTCCTCGTAGGCGAGGCTGAGCCGCCCAGTCTCAGTGATGGTCTCCGGCGGTTCCGTCGTGCAGTTGGCGTTGACATCGGCGTTGATCTGGATCTCGTTGTCCAGGTCCTCCAGTAGTTTTGGTGCGTCCCTCGCGTTGAGCCCGTACGTACGGGTCTTGATGCCGATACAGCGACACTCACCGAGCGGAATTCCGATTGCGTTCTCCTTGCCGATGATCGACTGACTGTCGTCTGCGCCGAGGTAAAAATCGACGCGGCGGTCTTCGGGATCGACCCCATCAACGCCGTTGGCAGCGTCACCAACCGTCGGCCAGTCCTCGTCGTCCTCGATCCACACACAGGCGTCTTCTTTCCCCTGGTTACAGAGCTGGAAGACGTTGTGGAACCAGCTCGTCGAATCCGAGTTGACGCCCTTACCCAACGGGGTTTCGTCCCGCGTCGGGTTCTCGGGATCCATGACGATCTTGAGGTGTCCCAGATCGTCGAGGTGGGCAAAACTCGAATTCGGCGTCTCACTGCCGTCGATTCGGCACTTGTCCATCCCCAGGTACGCGTTCGGATCCTCTGCAACCTGAATCGTCACACTTCTGTCGGCCTCGACTCGCGAGAACGCGCCGCTCCCGATGAGGGCGCTCCCCGCGGCCGCGGCCGAACCGACACCGAGTAGGAATTTTCGTCGCTTCATGACTGATCAGCCCAATTACTTAGGCGTCGCTCGTCGGATCACCGTCTCCGGAGCCGCCACTCGCCTGCGGCGAATCGGCCACAACGACGGCAGTGCCCTCGACCAGTGGTTCATCCTTCCTCGCGTTGATACCGTAGGTCTGTGTCTTGAGATCAAAATCTTCGCAATCCCCGGGTTCCAGCGTACGGCCACCGTTCCAGTTCGGGCCCGTCCAACCGTCGCTTGAGTCGAAAAGGATCGACTCTTCCACCCCATGACTGTTCTCGTAGTAGACGTCGACGACTGGCGTCCCTTCGTCATTGATACCGTCGTGAGAACTCGAATGATAATCGAGCTCCGCAACGTCGATTGCGATCGTGGCGGTGGCTTTGCCCTGGTTACAGAGCCTGAACAGCCTCTCGAACCAGGTCGTCGAGTTCGAGTTGACACCGGCTCCAGTCCTCCGTCCATCGTACTCGTCTTCAGGAATCTTTCCGATGTCGATGTAGAAGTGGCCGTTGTCGTCGTAACCGGTGTAATTCTGACTGTTCGTGTTGTTGAGACTGTTGAACCCCACGTAGGCGTATTTGTCAGTAGCCACCTGGATGCTCACGTCGCGATCCGATTCCACTCTGCTGAACGCCCCGCTGCCCAGTGCAGCGGCGCCGCCAGCAGCCAGTGCGCCTGTTCCGATCAGGAATTTGCGTCGTTCCATTGGCATGGTTGTCGTCTCCGTTGGGCACGCCCACCTCCACCCCTTACCCGCCGGGTGGGGGGACGCGCTCGTCTCCCCCTCCTTTCTCTACCTCCATTGTATCAATCCACCTGAACGAACGCCGCAAACGAGACCACTGCCCCTGAGAACGTGCTGACTGTGCCTGTGTACCCTTCAGTGGTCCTCTGAACTGCGACGCGAACCTGCTGACTGTGTTCGGAGCCCCTCTGAACGGTCGCTGTGCGGGCGCCGTTCGTTCAGGCAGTGGCTGGCACCGCCGACGCGTCCTTCCAGCGACCCCTGAATTCGCCCGTGGAACGACGATAGTAACGAAATTTGATATGAGTTTCCACGACCACTTCTCGACCCCTCGTCTCCAGAAGCGCCTCAGAGACACTCTCGAAACCATAGTTCGACAGTTTCGGCGAGCGGGGCGGGAGAACTCTGACCGTACCGGGAGGAAGTATCAGGAGATAGTAATTAACTACCGTACAGTTTTAATACGGTCACGAAGCAGGTATAGAGTAATAGAACGGCAGGGGTTGGGGGAGCGTGAGCGGATTCAGCCCCCGGCCGTCACAGGAATCGGACAGCAACTGGACGCCGAGACACGGACACGACAGCAGAAACGATGGGTTATACGCACACTCGATCGAGGGTTGACCGGTGGACAGCGACGACAACGGCGACAGGGGGCGGGGACGAATGAACAGGCGTACGTTCCTGCTCGGGTCGGCTGCCACGCTGACCGGCTCGGGGCTGCTCGTCGGCGCGCGGGGGTACTCACGCGTGGAGTCACAGCGGGAGGTGGCTGTCGACGTCGTCGGCGACGAGGACGCGTACCTCGGCATCGTGTACCCGGAGTCCGTAGAGTTCGGCTGCGAGACGACGGTCGAGATCGGACTTCGCAACCAGACGAAGATCCCCCTCGACCGGGTCGACGTCGACGCACGTGTCCGGGGCGACGGCGTCACGGTCGACGGCGTCGACGTACCTGACTCGATCGAACTGGGCGAGGAGGAGGTGGTGGACGTCACGCTCTCGTGTGACGGCGCCGCGGGTAGCGAGCCGACCCTGGCGTTCGACGTCAGCGTCGCGGGCGAGGACACCTCGATCGAGACGGAGCGTAGTCGCGTGATCGAACTCGACTGTGAGTGTACCCGGGAAAAGAGCGCCTGGGCGTACGGCGACGGAAGCTGGTACATCACGAGTGGGCAGCTCGACGACATCAGCGGGTTGCTCACGCTGTACGCGGGCGCCGGCAGGAACGACCTCGAAAGCGGGCTCGAAGTGGGGGACCTGTACGTCGGGATCGGGAGCGACAGCGAGGGCAACAAGGAGCTGTGCGTCAACTATCTGGTTGACGGCAGCGTCGGCGACAAGTCCATCGAGTTGAAGAGCACGAAGTTCACCGTCGTGGCGAAGCCCGAGGAGCTGCTGAACAACAACGGGGAGGCCATCGCGCCGGATGCCTGGGACCGGAAGTACCACGACAAGAAGGGTGGGCGGTGCATCGACGTCAGCGGGATGGACGGGTTCGTGCTCGCCGCCCACGCGACCGTCACGATCACCGAGAGCAGCGGCTGATTCCAACAGCGTCCCCCTGAACTCCGCCGATGGTCGGGCCTGAGCACCGGCACGTCAGGGGTATACAGCCAGACGTGATTCACGCAACACGTAAGCCATGCCGTCCCAACTCCCGTTGTTCGGGCCATGACACAGCCGATGGACTGTCCTGGCACTGTCCGGAGTCACGTCTGGCTGTATACGTCGCCGATTGCTGCTCACCGTGAGTGCACGCCGATTGCTGCTCACCGTGAGTGCACGCCGATTGCTGCTCACCGTGAGTGCACGCCGATTGCTGCTCACTGCGACTGCAACAGCGCCTCGAGCTTCTCCAGGGCCGCCTCGAGGTACGGATCGTCCTCGGCGTCGGGCAACTCGACCTCGTCGCGGAGCGTGTTGAACTCCGCCCGGAGCGCCTCGTACTCGTCGCTCGTTTCGAGCTGGTCGAGTGACAGCTTCGACTCGAGCGTCGCCAGCTTCGACGCGAGGACGAACATTCGCTGGACCTGCTGGTCGAGCGTCTTCCGCGCGAGCATCCGCTCGACGACGTTCCGGAGCTGTTCGGCCGTCACCGGCTTCACGAGGTACTCGTCGAACGCCATCTCGACGATGTCCAGGTCCGGCTCGACGGCCGTCACCATGACGACCCGTGGATCGCTGTGCCGGCTGTCGATCTCGGCGAGCACCTCGTCCCCGGAGATGCCGGGCATCCGCCGGTCGAGCAACACGATGTCGACGCCGGGGTGAAGCTCCGCCAGCGCTTCCTCGCCCGAGTATGCCACAATTACGTCGTACTCCGCCGAGAGAGCGTCAGCGTACGAATCCGCAACCCCATCCTCGTCGTCGACGACTAGCACCGTCGTATTACCAGTCATATGACCATGCTATCTCTCAACTTTTAAATATCTTACTGAGCAGGGGTTTTGAATCACGTCTGGCTGTGTGGCTGTATATCGAGCACGCCCTACAGTAACAACGACAGCGTCAGGAACAGCAGCAGGACGGCGCCGAGGATCAGCACGGTCGTTCCGACGCCCGCGCGCAGGTACAGGCGCGAGGCCTGCCCGCCGTCCGCCGCCCGGCCGGGACCGAGCAGGCGCCGGTCGACGCGCTGGACCGCCACCGTGGGGTTGTTCCCGACCCAGTAGCAGGTCCGGACGAACCGGACGGCAAGCCGGTCGACGGCCGCGTAGGCTTCAGTCGTCCCGACGATCAGCGCTCGGCCGCCGTAGAAGAACGCCCGGTTGTACGCGTAGTCGATGTCGGGCACCTTGCCGACGTGGTGCAGCGGGCCCTTCAGGACGGCGAACGCGACCAGCGCGATCAGCCCGAGGCCGACCCCTTCGGCGAGGTGCGGGATGGTGAACGTGTGGTACTCGTACTCGCCCTGGAACGGCAGCAGTTCGAACAGCAGGTCCGGGAACAGGCCAAAGAGGACACAGAGCCCCGCGACCGATACCAGCGCGACGCTCTGGCCGGTGTTTGCGTCTTTGACCGTCCCGTCGTAGCTCCCCTCGACGAAGGCGAAGTAGCCCAGTTTGATAAAGGAGAGGAACGTACCGACGCCGCCGAGCAGCAGGAGGTACCACAGCACGTCGAGGTGCTTCTTCTCGGCGGCACCGATGATCATCCCCTTCGAGACGAAGCCGTTGAACCCGGGGAAGCCCGAAATCGACAGCGCCGCCACCGCAAAGGTGATCGCCGTCAGCGGCATCTTCCGGCCGAGGCCGCCGATCTCGTCCAGCGTCTCGTGGCCCGTCCGGTAGATGATCACGCCGACGGTCATGAACAGCAGCCCCTTGTAGAGGATGTGGTTGAACACGTGGCCGAACGCGCCCGCCGCGGCGAGGGCGTCGTAGTAGTATTTGGCGCCGCCGTAGCCGACGCTCGCGCCGGCGAGGCCGACGCCGGCGACCATGTACCCGACCTGGGACTGGATGTGGTAGGAGAGCAGCCGGCGCATATCCGACTGTAGCAGCGCGGTGAAGGCGCCGAAGACGGCCATCGCACCGCCCATGTACGCGATCCAGAGGTGGCCGTCGGGGAACGCGCGGTACATCCCGTAGACGCCGGTTTTGGTGGTGTACACACAGAGGAACACCGAGGCGGCGACGTGGGGCCGCGGGTAGGTGTCGGGCAGCCAGGTGTGCAGGCCGACGAAGCCGACGTTGACGCCGATGCCGACCGCCGCGAGGATCGCCGGCACCTGAGAGTCGGCAGCGAGCATCCCGCCCTCGACGGCGCCGTCGACGTGGCTGCTGAACACGAGCGGGTTCCCGTCGGCGGCGGCGACCACTGCCGGATCGGTCAGGTACCAGATGATCGCCGCGAGCAGGAGGCTTCCGCCGATCCCGTGCAGCACGGCGTAGCGAAAGCCCGCCCGGACCGCGGCGCCACCGTAGTGCCACACCAGCAGCGTGCTCGTGACGGCCATCAGTTCCCAGCAGAAGATCAGCGTGAGCCAGTCGCCAGCGTAGACGGCGCCGAGGCTCGACCCGACGTAGGTGAGCGCGAACGCGGTCTGGGTGCTGTCGGCGTCGCTCGCCCACGAGTAGAGGACTGCCGTCGCGCCGATGAACCCGAAGATCAGGCCCATCAGTCGCGAGAACACGTCGACGTTGTACAGCACCGCCCGAAAGCCGACGTCGGCACTCCCGAACAGCGTCACCGTCACGTGCGCGCCGCCGGGGACGAGCCAGGAGATTGCAACGACGCCGAGCGTCGCGGCGATGCCAATCGCGTGGCCGATGTCGCGGGGCAGCACGGCGACCAGCAGCGCCGCCGTCAGCACGATCACCGCCGGCGGCACGAGACCGAGCACCATCAGCCCACCCCCCCCCCGGCGATGACCTCGATCAGTTCGAGAAACACCGCCTGGTACGGGACGACGCCAAGCACAACTGCGCCGGCGACGATGGCGAGGATCGGTCCGAGCATCAGCCACGACCCCTCGGCGCCGGTCCAGCCGGCGCGCTCCCAGCCACCCGGCGGGGGGCCGCCGTGGTGGTCGTGGTCCTCGTGCTGATCGTCGCTGTGGACAGCGTGTCCAGCGTGCTCGTGATCGGCCGTATCGTGGTGGCCGCCCTCCTGGTGCTCGTCCGTAGCGGCCGCGTCGTCGTCGTGAGCGTCGTCCGCGGCCCCGCCGTCGGCGACCGCCTCGGGCTCGCCAGCAGAGGCGCCCCCCGACGCCCGGCCGCCGAGCGGGAACTCGACCAGCGGCTTGCTGTCGGCGTCGTCGTGAGACTCGAAGAACGCGCCGTACACGATCGGCCAGAAGTACGCGATGTTTAGCACGCCCGAGATCAGCAGAACGACGGCGAAGATGGCCTGATTGGCCTCGACGGCGCCGATCAGCATGAACCACTTACTGACGAAGCCAGCCACGAGCGGAATGCCGGCCATGCCGGCGGCCGCGACTGCGAAGGCGGCCATCGTCAGCGGCATCCGCTTGCCGATGCCGTCCATCTCGCTGATGTAGTCGGTGTGGGTCTCGACGTGGATGAACCCAGCACAGAAAAACAGCGTGAGCTTCATGAACGCGTGGGCGGGGATGTGCAGCAGGCCGCCGATGATGACGGTCTTCGTCCCGCTCCCGGCGACGGCAGCGGGGCCGGCGAGCCCCAGTCCGAGGACGATGTACGAGAGCTGGCTGACCGTCGAGAACGCCAGTCGGCGCTTGAGCCGGTCGGCCCTGAGCGCGATGATGCTGGCGGCAGTGAGCGTGAACGCGGCGACCGCCGCCAGCGCGAGGCCCACCCCGAGGTCGCCGACGAGGTCGGGCTCGAACACCTCCAGCACCACGCGGGCGACGCCGAACGCGCCGCTTTTGACGACCGCGACCGCGTGCAACAGCCCCGAAACCGGCGTCGGCGCGACCATCGCGTCGGGCAGCCAGGAATGCAGCGGCATCAGCCCCGCCTTCACGCCGAAGCCGGCCGCGAGCAGGCCGAACGCGGCCCGGGCAAGTGCGGGATCTGCCTCCGCGAGATCCGCGGCCGTCGCGCCGAAGGTTGTCGTACTCGGTTCTGTCAGCACGAACACGAGCGCGGTCCCGGCGAGCACGAGGAAGCCGCCGCCGAAGAACGTGTACGCGAGGTACTTCCGGCCGGCTGCGCGGGCCTCGTTGGTCTCGTCGTGGGCGACCAGCGGGTAGGTCGCGACCGACAGCAGCTCGTAGAACACGAAGATCGTCACCAGGTTCTCGGCGAACGCGATGCCGATGGCCGCCGAGAGGCTGGCGGCGAACGACGCGAAAAAGCGCGTCTGGTTGGGTTCGTCCAGCCCGCGCATGTAGCCGGCGCTGTAAAAGGCCGTGAAGATCCAGAGGAAACTCGCCAGCAAGGCAAAGAGCATCCCCAGCGCATCCGCACGGAGCGCGAACTCGACGCCGAAGACGAACTCGCTGTCGAGTCCGGGCACCATTCCCAGCGACCAGCGGTATTCCGTCCCGTCGAGGACGCCAGGGAGCATACTCGCGACGATAGCGAACTTCCCGACCGAAGCGAGCACCGACCACGCCTCGCGGACGTTCGGCCGCCGGTGGGAGGCGACGATCAGGGCGATTGCGACCGCCGAAATCAGCACGGCTGCGAGCGGCCGCCACGAGTCGACGACGTGCTCAACCACCGGCGCTCACCTCCGGTGCAGCCTCGATCACGGCCTGGGCGATCGGTTGTGCGGCGTCGGTCAGCGCCGATCCCGCGAACCCCAGCAGCACCGTCAGAACGGCGGCGCTGACCGCGAGCGCGATCATCCCGTACGAGAGGCTCCCGGCGCCGTCGGTTATCACCGCGCCGTCGGCACCGCCGGGCGCCCCCGGCCCCTCCGGTTCGGGTCCGGCCGCTGGCGCCGCCCCCTCGGCGGGGCCGTCGAAGTACAGCTTCTCCAGCAGGCGGGCGACGTACAGAAGCGTCAGCAGCGTGCTCGCGAACACGACGAATATGACGGGCCACAGCCGCGTGTTCAGCGCCCCGACGGCGAGGTACCACTTGCCCAGGAAGCCGATGGTCGGCGGGACGCCGACGATGGCGAGGCCGAGCACCGCCAGCGACCCCGACAGGAACGGCCGGCGCTTCGCAAGGCCGGCGTACTCGCGGACGCGGCGAGCGCCGGTGCCGTGGGCCAGCGCGCCGACGGTCGCAAACAGCCCGCCCTTGACGAGGCCGTGGCCGAGCAGGTGGATCACGACGCCGTACACCGCGAGCCGGGTCGCCTGGGTGCCGCCCGCGGGGTGGACGGCCACGCAGACCCCGATGACGATCAGGCCGAACTGCGACACCGAGGAGTAGGCGAACAGTCGCTTGAGGCGCCGCTGCATCGCCGCCAGCCCGCTGCCGAGCACGACGCTCAGACAGGCCAGCACGATCACGAGTTCGAGGATGCGGGCGTTCTGCCCGACGGCGAAGAACTCGGAGGTGAAGACGGTCCACGTCACGCGTGCGAACGCGTACGCGCCGCCGGTCGAGACCAGCGCGGAGATGTACACCGTCACCGCGTCCGGCGCGGCGGCGTAGGCGTCAGGCTGCCAGGTGTGCAGCGGGTAGATTGCGGCCTTGGTCATCAGCCCGACGGCGATGAACCCGAAGGCTGCGAGTACGAGTGGGTCGCCGTAGAGTGCGCCGTCGATCCACTCAGGTTCGCCTGCCAGCGAGCGCGAGACATCGACCATGTTGAGCGCGCCCGTCCGCAAGAACAGGTAGCCGACGCCGAGCAGGTACAGCGACGCGCCGGTGGTCCCGATGACGAGGTACTTGAGTGCCGCCACCGCAGACTCGGCGTCGCGGTCGCTGGCGACGAGGCCGTAGGTCGTGAGGCCGACGATCTCGAGGAACACGAACAGGTTGAACAGGTCGCCGGTGAGAAACAGCCCCATCAGCCCGCCGGTCAGCAGGAGGTAGCCGCTGTAGAAGGCGTTGCCCCGCGGGCCGCCCCGGCGCGCGAACGCGAGCACGGCGAGCGCGACGCCGGCGACCAGCAACACCATGAGCCCCGAGAACGCGTCCGCGACGAGTTCGATCCCGACGACGAAGTTCTCGGTCGCGCCGCGGCGGCCGAACGTCTCGCCGCCGAGGACGTGAACGATCCGTGCGGCGCCCTCGCCGCCGTAGACGGCGGCCGCGAGCCACGCGGCCAGGCCGGCCTCGACCGAGAGGACGAGCGCGGCGATCGACCAGCCGACGTTCTCGCGCAGCAAGCCGACCCCGAGCGGCAGCGTCGCCCCGACGATCGGGAGGACGATCAACAGCGCCGGCAGAAGCTCACTCATCGGCGCGCACCTCCCGGAGCGTCTCCTCGTCGAGCGTGCCGTACTCGCTGTAGATGCGGACGATCAGCGCGAGGCCGACCGCCGTCAGCGCCACGCCGACGACGATCGCGGTGAGGACGAGCACCTGCGGCAGCGGGCTGGCGTACAGCCCCTCGCCGGCGCCCTCCGAGGGCAGGATCGGCGATTGCCCGCCCCGGACGTACGCGGCGGAGATGAAAAACAGGAAGATGGCGGTCTGGAACAGGTTCAGGCCGATCACCTTCTTCACGAGGTTCGAGCTCGCGACGACGATGTACAGCCCCACCACGAGCAGTATGGCGAACAGCAGGTAGGTGTACTGGGAGGTCAGCAGGTCGCCGACGAACAGAAGCGTCTCAGTCATCCTCGCTCACCTCCTCGGTGGCGGGGAGCGCGCCGGCCGCGATGACGAAAAACAGCCCGCTGACGACGCCCGCGACGATGGGGGCGACGCCCAGGGCCTCGATCGCTTCGAGGCCCCACTTCGTTTTGATGCCGAACTGCTCGTGGTAGAACGGGTGTTCGAGGAAGTTCGCACCGTAGGCCATCGGAATCAGGCCGACCAGCGCGAACATCGCGGCCCCGCCGGCGGCGAGGACGACGACCGTCCGGTTGCGCAGCCAGTTGCGGGTCGACTCGATGCCGAACGCAAAGGCGATCATCAGCACGGTCGCGCCGATGATCGCGCCGCCCTGGAAGCTCCCGCCCGGCGAGTCCGCGCCGTGGAACAGCAGGAAGAACCCGTAGGTCAACGAGAACGGCGCGATCACCCGCACCGTGGACATGATGACCTGGCTCTCGACGTAGGCCGACTCCGACCCGTCGGCGCCGCGGACGACCGGCTTCTCGTTCGGCTGGCGGTCACTCACGAGTGAACACCTCCCTGCCGAGCACGACCAGCGTCGAGATCCCGGCGGCGAAGACGACGACCGCCTCGCCGAACGTGTCGAACCCACGGTAGCCGGCCAGCACCGCCGTCACGGCGTTGTGCACCTTGGTGTCCTTGTAGCTGTGTTCGAGGTAGTACTGGGTGACCTCGGGGTTCGACCAGACCGGCGCATTCCGGGAGCCAAGCGCCGGAAACTGGGTGACCGTTCCGATCATGACCACCAGCAGCCCGCCAAACACGACGAGTGCGGGCAGGTTCGGCCGCTCGATCGCGATCCCGGGCTCCTCGCGGACGGTCGTCGCGATGGTCAACAGCAGGAGCAGCGTCGTCACGCCCGCGCCGATGGCCGCCTCCGTCATCGCGACGTCGGGCGCCAGCAGGAACGCGTAGAACAGCGCCATCCCGAGGCTGTAGGCCGCGAACACGATGATGACGGCCAGGATGTCCCGCAGCAGCGCCGTCGCCAGCGCCGTCGCCAGCACGAAGCCGAACAGCGCGATGCCGAACGCCGACACCATCAGTGGGCATCCCCCTGGTCGGTCCCGCCATCATCCGCCCCAACAGCAAAATCGCCGTCGTCCGCAGCGGACGGATCGGTGCCGTCGGCGGGCTTTCCACCGTCGGTCACCTCGCGGGACGCCGCCAGCAGGTCCTCGTCGGTCCGGCCGTCGTCGACGGTCCAGGCTTCGATCCCCTCCTCGTCGGCCGCGCGGGCGATGGCGTGGGCGGCCGTGGGGTTGGTGAGGAAGATGAACAGCAACAGCAGGACCGTCTTGAACGTCGTCGGGGTCCAGCCCAGCGTCAGCGCGACGCCGGCGAGCGTGAAGCCGGCGCCGAGCGTGTCCGCCTGCGAGGCCGTGTGAGCCCGCGCGTACACGTCGGGCAGCCGCAACACGCCCGCCGTCGAGACGAACGTGAAAAACAGCCCGACGAGGACGCACACGATAGCGCCGACTCGCAGGATCGGCTCGGTCACAGCACTCCACCCCGCTCGACGGTGAACTTCGAGATGGCGACGGCCATCAGGAAGTTCAACAGCGCGTACACCAGCGCGATGTCCAGAAGCGACGGCTCGCCGAGCGCGGCAGCCAGAAGCGCCAGCACGACCACGGTGTTCGTTCCGAGGACGTTCACCGCGAGCACGCGGTCCTGGGTCGACGGTCCCTTGACCACGCGGTAGAACATCGCCACCACGAGCAGGATGAACACCGTCGCAGTGCCGAGGAACACGTCGGTTACGAGTTCGGCGGAGATGAACGCGACCGGCGCCACACCCGTGCCGGCCGGCGTCACGCGTCCTCACCTCCCGCCGCGTCGGGGTCGCCGCTTGCGCTCGTGCCGCCGTCGGCCGGGACTCCGTCCGTCTCGTTCTCGTCGGGCGACTGGAGCACCTCGGTGTCGCCCCGCTCGCGTGGCGAGCCGATCGCCATCGATCCACGGCCGAAGAACACGAAGCGGACGCCGCGTTCGAGGCCGCCGTCGAATAGGTCCTCCCGGGCGGGCGGGATGAGCGTGTGGACGGTGAGCGACCGGCCCCTGACGCGGACGGTGAGCGTCCCCGGCGTGAGCGTGATGCTGTTGGCCAGCGTCGCGACCAGGAGCGCGCCCCAGAGGGCCGGCCGGATCCTGGTCATGCGGGGATCGATCGGCATCCGCGGGTGGAGGATGATCGCGGCGACCTGGACGTTCGCCTTGACGATCTCCCAGAGGAGGTACGGCGCGTAGATCGCCATCCGGACCGTCCGTTTCGCCGTCTCGATCGAGGGGTCGCGGGTGAACGCGATCCGGGAGATGCTGAGGGCGACGACGGTGGCCGAGATGGTCCCCGTCACGAGATCCAGGAGGACGAACTGCCCGGCCAGCACCTGGTAGAAGACAAAGGAGATGCCGAACAGCGCGCCGATCTGGAGCGCGCTGGTCCGGGCGAGCAGCGGGCCGCGCCGCGCCTGGCGCTGGACCGGCGCCTCCTCGACCCCGACGGCGCCGTAGCGGGCGAGTTCGTCCTCCAGTGGCTGCAGGAGGGGGGTGCCGATCCCGGGGTCGTACTCCGGGTCCAGGATCAGGCGGCCCGTATCGTGGCGCCGGGCGTCCTCGACGAGCGCCCGCGCGACGTCCTCGGGGCTGAACAGGTACTCGTCGGTCCCGACGGTGGCCGTCTCGACGGTCAGTTCGTCCTCGCGGCCGCCCGCGTCCTCGCCCGCCCACACGGTCACGCGATCCAGGAGCGCCGATCCCGGCGCCTTTGTCGCCGGCTCCGGGCTCTCGCCGTCGGTCACCCCTGGGTCCGAGTGGCTCCCGGGGTCGGGCTGGCTGCCCGCGGCGCGCTCGCGGACCTCTCCGGGGTAGACGTAAACGAATCGCACGTACCCCTTGCCTTCGTCGAGCGCCGCGTCGACGGCGTACTCGACGGTCTGGCGGAGCGTCGTCGACTCCGTCACCGGAACGAGGAGCCGGCTACCCGACGCCATGCCGGCACCTCCGGGCGCGTCTGCGTGTACTGTGCCTCCCAGTGGTCATTGCTCGTGTCTCTAGGCGGTCGGGCGAAAACGATTTCGTTCTCGTATCGGGACGAGTCGCGGTCTTTCGGTGTCATCGGCGCGGGCTCCCCGGCTGTTACCCCGACTCGATAGCAATCTCTGCCCGTGCTACTGCGAGGCGGCGCGGCGCCGGTGGACGATCCCCTGCATGTTCGCTGTCTTCCCGACGAACTCGCGGAACGCCTCGCTCGTTTCGCCCTCGCCGAGGACGATCGGCTCGCCGCCGTCGCCACCCTGGCGGATCGCGGGATCGAGCGGGATCGAGCCCAGGAAAGGCATGTCGACCTCCTCGGCGAACCGCTCGCCGCCGCCCTCGCCGAAGATGGCGTGCTCGCCGCCGCAGTCGGGACAGCGGAACGACGACATGTTCTCGACGATCCCGAGTACGGGGGTCTCGTGTTCGCCGAACATCTCCAGGCCCTTGCGGGCGTCGTCGAGCGCGACGTCCTGGGGGGTGGTGACGATCACGGCGCCGGAGACGGGGACGCTCTGCAGCAGCGTGAGCTGGGTGTCGCCGGTGCCCGGCGGGAGGTCGACCACCATGTAGTCCAGGTCGCCCCAGCGGACGTCCTCCCAGAGCTGGGTCAACACCTTGTGGACCATCGGCCCCCGCCAGATCACGGGGTCGTCCTCGCCGAGCATGAAGTCCATGCTCATCAGCTTCATCCCGTACTGCTCGGGGGGGATGATCTCCTGGTCGGGCGTCGCGGCGGGCGTCTCGTCGGCGTCGACCATCCGCGGGACGTTCGGGCCGTACACGTCGGCGTCGAACAGGCCGACGCGGGCGCCAAGCTCCGCCAGACCCGCCGCGAGATTCACCGCCACGGTGCTCTTGCCGACGCCGCCCTTGCCCGAGGCGACGGCGATGACGTTCTCCACGCCGGGCAGCACCTGCTCGTCGGGGTCCAGCCCGCGGTCGATGCTGGCCGAGAGGTCGATCTCGTAGTCGAAGCCCGCGAGCGCCTCCCGGACGTCTCCGGCCAGCGCGGTTTCGGCCGGCGAGAACGGTGCGCCGAGCGCGAGGTCGACGGCGATCACGCGGTCGTCGTGGTCGATGTCGATGGCGTTGACGAGCCCCAGCGAGACGACGTCCCCCCCGAGGTCCGGGTCCGCGACGTCCCGGATCCGGTCGCGGACGGCGTCGGTGTCGGGTGTCTCCATACTCCCAGTACGCCGAGGTCAGTCGATAAGGCTTCTGATACTGCCGGACGTGATTCCGTTAAAATAGTCACGTCCGGCAGTATGAACTCCAACGCCGGGTAACAGCGGAGCGGCGATCCGGGGCGCCCGACAACTCGCGGCGTGTTGTTCATAGTTTCACACACGTTTTTTATGTGAGACTTTCGTAGGGCGGAGCGAGCCCGGTGGATACGATGGTGACAATACAGGAGCCAGACTGGCTGCAGGCCGAACGGGAGTACGAAGACCCGCTCAGGGAGCGCGGCACGATCCCGGAGCTGTTCGAGCGGAGTGCCGGCGACCACCTCGACGACGACGCCCAGCTGTACAAGGGCGGTGTGTACGACCGGTCGATGGCCGGCATCGTCCCGGCGGCGCCCGACGGCGAGTACGCCGCGATCACCTACAGGGAGATGCGCGACGTCGTCCGCAACCTCGCGGCGGGCTTTCGCGAACTCGGCTTCGAGCGGGGCGAGCGCGTCGGCATCCTGGCCGACACGCGCATGGAGTGGGCCCAGAGCGACCTCGCTCTGCTGGCGGCGGGCTGTGTCGTCTCGACGGTGTACACCGACTCCTCGCCGGATCAGGTCGAGTACCTGCTCGACGACCCCGGCGCCATCGGCGTCGTCGTCGAGAACGAGGAACTGCTCGACCGCGTGCTCTCGGTCGAGGACGCGCTCGACCTGGAGGTGATCGTGCTGATCGACGATCCCGGGGGGAGCTACGACCGCGAGGACCTGTACACGCTGGCGGAGGTTCACGACCTCGGCGCGGAGGTGTTCGAGCAGGGGACCTACGAACAGTGGATAGACGAGACCGACCCGGACGACCTCGCGAGCCTCATCTACACGTCCGGGACTACCGGCAAGCCGAAGGGGGTGCGGCTGACCCACTGGAACTTCCGATCTAACTTCTACCAGGTCCAGCGCCGCGCCGGCCACCGGGCGGACGAACCCCGCCGGCCGTCGATCGACTCCGACACCGTCTCCATCGCCTTTCTCCCGCTGGCGCACGTCTTCGAGCGGTTCACCGGCCACTTCCAGATGTTCGGCGTCGGCGCGACCGTCGGCTACGCCGAGAGCACTGACACCATCAGCGAGGATATCGTGAAGATCACCCCGACGTCCGGCGCGAGCGTTCCCCGGGTGTACGAGCGGATCTTCGACTCGATGCGCGAGCAGGCGGGCGAGAGCCCGATCAAAGAGCGTATCTTCGGCTGGGCGCTCGAGGTGGCCCGGGACTACCAGCGGGCCGACTCGCCGGGGCCGATTCTGAAGGCCAAACACGGGCTCGCCGACCGGCTGGTGTACGACAGCGTCAAGGAGAACCTCGGCGGCAACATCGAGCTGATGGTGTCGGGCGGCGGCAGCCTGAGCACGGACCTCTGTGAGATGTTCAACGGGATGGGGATCACGCTCGCGGAGGGGTACGGGCTGACCGAGACGTCGCCGGTCATCTCGGTGAACTCCCCCGACGACATCCGGCCGGGGACGCTCGGCCCGGCGCTGACCGGCGTCGACGTCGCCATCGACACCGCACAGGACGTCGAGGAGGACTACGAGCATCCCGGGAGTACCCTCGGGGAGCTACTCGTCCGCGGGGACAACGTCACCGACGGCTACTGGAACAAGCCAGGGCCGACCGAGCGGGCGTTCGTCGAGGACCCCTTCGCCGAAGACGCCGAAGGCGACGTCGTTGCGGCGGAGCCGCTGACCGCCGACGGCAAGTGGTTCCGCACCGGCGACCTCGTGGAGCTGACGCCCGACGGCTTCCTGCTTTTCCACGACCGGATCAAGCAGTTGCTCGTGCTCGATACGGGCAAGAACGTCGCCCCCCAGCCCATCGAGGACGCGTTCGCCACGAACGACCGCATCGAGCAGATCATGGTGGTCGGCGACAGTCGGAAGTTCATCGCCGCGCTGATCGTGCCGAACTTCGAACGCCTGGAGGGCTGGACCGACCAGGAGGGTATCGACCTGCCCGACGACCGCGAGGAACTCACCAACGACGAGCGGGTCATGGGGTGGATCGAGGAGGCGGTCGCGGAGGTCAACGACGGGTTCGAAAAACACGAGCGGGTCAAGAAGTTCGCCCTCGTCCCCGAGGAGTGGACGGCCGAAAACGAGATGCTGACTCCCTCGATGAAGAAGAAACGGCGGACGATCATGGACACCTACGAGACGTACGTCGAGGAGATCTACGCCGACGACTGATTCGGCGGCCCCAGTCCGGTCGCCGGTTACTCTACGACAGTTCGAGCGGCTGAGTTTGACAGCGTTTTTCGCCGGCCGCGTCAGCAGCAGCCAGGAGGGAGTCGGTGAGTACGCCGAGATCTGCGGGGCAAAAGCCGAGGAGCGCGGTCGCTTTTCGGAGGGGGTCGTCCTCGACGCGGTGGAGTCGCCAGCCGGCAGGGAGTGAGCGACCGCTAGGCGACGATCTGCACCTGTCGGGTTCTGGGGCCGTCACACTCCACGAGGAGGACCGACTGCCACGTGCCGAGCTGGAGCGAGCCGTCGGCGACGGGGACGGTGACGCTCGGGCCGACCAGCATCGCCCGGACGTGGGAGTCGGCGTTGTCGTCGATCTGGTCGTGTGCCCACCCCCCGTCGGGCACGAGGTCGTCGAGTGCGGTCTCGAAATCGCCCAGCAGTCGGGATTCGCCCTCGTTGACCGTGACCGCGGCCGTCGTGTGTTCGACGAAGACGGTGATCGTTCCGGTCGTGTTTGTGGGGATGGCGTTCGTGATTTGGTCCGTGATGTCGACGACTTCGAGCCGCTCGTTGGTGGTGATCTGGACTGTCTCGCTGCTCATGTGTGTCGGGACGGCCCCCATTTCTTTCAATTCGGCGTTCAGATTCGTGTCGGTGCTGATACTGGTGGCCGTAGTTCTTTTACTCACCAGTCTCCGCTATCTGCGGAGACAGACCCGTTCCGCCTGGATTCTCAATTCAAGTGTTCACGTACGTACAGCCACCAGTATGAATGGTCTCGCTGGCTGGCTAGGAACTGATCGTTCAACCCCGCCCACGGTGGGGCGGGGAATCCGCCTCGGTTCTCTTTTGAAATCCCCCGCCCGCTCGACTTCGTTCGCCTCGCTTCGCTCGGCTCACCATCCGGGGCTCTCACGGGTCGCTTCCGCTCCCCGCTCGCATTCCGAGGGCTCCCTCCGGTCGCCCTCGCTGCTCGGGTACGCTCGCCAGCGCGCGCCGCGTGGAACGTGAAATTGCCGGTCGACCAAACAACACTCCTGGCGGACTGAAAGGGCGAGGCAGGCTCGCGGTCGCTGAGCGGGCTCTATCCGAGCGAGCGCCAGCGAGTGAGGATATCCCGCTCAGCGGGATCCGCGAGCGTGCCGAGGGCTTTCTGCATCACAGTGGTACCACCAGTCACCACAGCTCCCACTCATCGCGAACTGCCGGGAGCGTTCGGTCTCAATCGAGTCCAAGATCCAATGGTAGTCGGTCCTAGGCTAGCCACTCGTCAGGTTTCGTGTCGTAGTCGACGTCGGTGGCGGCGAGATGCTCGACCTCCGTCCAGTCGAGTTCCTCCTCGGCGAAGTCCATGCCGTCGTAGCGGATCTCGAAGCCCGTCTCCTCGGGTTCGGGTTCGCGGTCGCGCCGGCGGGCCACTTCGAGGTCGTGGTCGTCGTAGGTCTTGATGATCGTCCGTAGCGCGACGGGCCGGCCCCAGAGTTCGAACACGCGTTCGAGCGTGTCCTTGGCCTGCTCGACGTCGAGCGAGACGCCGTTGTACTGGTGTTCCAGCAGCAGTTCGTTGCGGTTGCGGTAGTTGCCGTCCGCGACCGCGATGGTGGGCTTGCCGAAGTTCGTGAACTGCAGCATCAGCTTCTTTTTGACGTCCTCGTAATCGGTCGAGGTGGCGCGGTAGTCGTCCGAGGAGTGCATGTACTCGTAGGTGAAGTAGTCGTGCTCGTCGACGAACTCCTGGGTGAGGAACTCGTCGATGAACGTCACGTCGTTGTGACTCTCGCGGATCTCCCGCATGCGGTCCCAGCCGACGGTGTAGTCGACGTCGTCGAGCGCCTCCTCGACGCTCGCGTACCGCTCGTCGTCGAACAGGTACCGCGAGATCCGCTCGAGCTCCTCCATCGAGATGCGCGCGATGTACCCCCGGTTTGCTGGCTGGACCAGCGAGTAGTGTCGCTCCGCCAACCCGAAGTAGGTGAACAGCTTCCAGGGGTACGTTTCGAGGTCGACCTCCTCGCCGCTCAGCGCGGCGTCGAGCGTGTCGTAATCGATCCGGGGATCGCCCGCAGGAATCGCGTCGAGAGCCTCGGGGTCGACCGACGCCACCAGGTCGTCGGGCTCCAGCAGGGCGAGCACCTGCTCGAAGTCGATCGTGTCGTGGAAGTTGCGCCAGGTGATCCCCTCGACCCGCAGGAGTTGTTCGACGACGTGCCGCCGATTTTCGGTGTTCTCGACGTACTCCCACAGCTCCAGCCCCAGGCTGTAGGGGTTCAGCCCGCCGGAGCCCAGCACCTTCGACATGTGATCCGCGTAGGTGACGAACTCGTCGGCGCCGGCGAAGTTCTCGTCGGCCATCATCAGCGACTCCCAGTAGGAGTTGTGGTTGATCAGGCCGGCTGCTGCGTACCGGTGCGTGTTTTCGACGGAGATGTCGTACACCGTGCCCGATCCCTCGGTGATCGAGACGATCTCGTCGGTCCACAACTCGTCTTCGAACCACGCCAAGTCGTCGAGATAGCTCCGGAGAGCGTCGGTCTTCTCGTCGTATCCGAACCCGATCTGTTCCGCGAACAGCTTCGCGGATTTGCCGGTCAGATGGACGTGGTAACAGCCGTCAGACTGCTCTCGACGCCTGCTCAGAATGCCGAAGTTCGTCAACAGCAGCTGCACCTGTCGACTCATCGGCTCGCTTTTCGTGCTGAGGATCGCCCCAGCGTCGCCCGCATACCCGTCGGCGTCCATCAGGCCACGAATAAACTCGGCGACCACTGATTTCGGAGATCGGCGGATCTGGTCCGGTACCTCCTTTTTGTGGGCCGCGTTCCCGGCAGGGATGTCGAACACGTCTGTCAGGAAGTCCATGAGGTTCTTCGAGTAGGCGTAGACGCGCCACCGCGATCCCTGTTCGCTGACCGTCGGTTCTACGCCGAACAGCTCCTCCGTCAGTCCGGCAAACTCTTCAACCCTGTCTCTGGATCCGCTGGTAAATCCGATGTGGCGGGAGTTCGACGGGAGATGGCCGTCGCCGACAAATAGCCCCAGGAACCGACCGAACTGCTCGTCGAGCTGGTCGGGAATCCGGATCGTTTCGCGCTGGGAGTTGCCCTGATCGTCAGCGTCGTACTTCGCCAGTTCGCGTTCGATAGCGTTAGCCCGTTCGGCACGTCCCGTCTTCCGGTATCGGATAACTGTCCACACCGAGACACCAGCTGCTTCCGCAACGTCGTCAAGCGTGACGTGGTCCGGGTGGTCCCAATCGAGGGCGACGTACTCGTCGGGCCACACGCCGTTCCCACCCGAAACCTCGATCGTCTCTCCGGTCGACAGTTCGTCGAGGCGGATCCACGACCCGTCCGGACGACGGATCCGATGGTTGTTCGATCCGGTGAGTTCGAAGCCACGGCGGGTCTCGACAGTGACCGTGTCGTGACCCTCGATGATGTTCGAGTCGTAGACAGCCTGCGTTTCGTCACCGTCCGATACCGGCGTGTGTTGCTCGACGACCTCCTGCATCTCCACGAGCCCGTCCGAACTGAACACAGGAGTGTCTGGGGCGACACAGGCCCACCCCTCGTTGAGCACCTTCGTCATCTTCTGGGGCGCGAAGTAGTACGCCTCCCGGCGGAGAATTTCGAGGATCTCCTCCTGCCAGTCCTCCATCTCGACGGCCTTGCCGGCCTCGGGGTCGTACTGCCTCCCGTGTTCGCGCAGGAACGCGAGGATGTCGCGTTCGGGCTCCTCGGGGAAGGTGATGGCCTCGTCGTCGTCGCGCTGGTCGTCGAGCCACTCCTCGTCGAACACCTGCCGGCGGACCTCCTCGGAGAGCTCCAGTTCGTCGAGCTGATCGTCGAGCTCCGCGAGGTCCGGGCCGACCGGCTCGTCGTCGGGATCGATCGGCTCGTAGGGCTGGTGCTGGTCGATGTTGTCCTCCAGGCAGAGGGCGTGGTCGATCCAGCGCTCGATCTCGCCGCGGTCGATCTCGGGATCCTGTATGTACTCGCGGACGCTGTCGGCGTGCCGGGAGAGCAGGCTGGCGGCGTTCGGGTCGCGGCTGAACATCGCGAACCACTCGTTGTTCGCGAAGAAATCCGAGTGCGCCTCGACGTGGGTGATGACGGCTTTCTGGTCGGCGAGGCTGTTGGAGATCTGCAGGAACGCGTGGGCGGGGTTGTCGTTGTTGACGATCTCGAACGCCTTGCCGCCGAGGAACTGGCCCTGTTTCTGCTGGCGATCGTACTGCATCCCCCAGCGCCAGTGGGGGTAGCGCTGCTGGAACCCGCCGTAGGCGATCAGCTCGTTCATCTCGTCGTAGTCGACGATCCAGTAGTTGACGTCGTACGGATCCAGCCCGAGTTTGCGGGCGAGCCGCGAAGCCTCCTCGACGGGCTCCTCGAGTTCCTCTGCCTCCCGTTGCATCCGGATGTCGTCTGCAGTGTTATTCATCGCTGTCCTCCGTGCTGAGAATGCTGTAGATGGCGTCTGTCACGTCTTCCGGGCTGGAGACGTACGCCACGGCGATGTTGCTCTCGACCCCGAAGTGCTGTTCGACCTCCTCGGCGTGGGTCGCGTTGATCGCGTTGCCCGACGGCTGGGTCTCGACGTAGGCGTGGAGGTTGGCGTCGATGCGCTCCATCAGCGGGATGACGTTCTCCTCGGTGTCGTTGCTGGAGTTCTCGGAGTCGCCGGCGGCGAACACGTAGCGGTTCCAGTCCGCCCAGGGGTACGCCTCGTCGAGGCGTTCCATCGCGAGTTCGTAGGCGCTGGAGATGCGCGTCCCGCCGCCCGAGCGGATGCCGAAGAACTCCTCGCGGTCGACCTCCCAGGCGTCGGCGTCGTGGGCGATGTAGACGAACTCGGCGTTGTCGTACTTGCCCTGGAGGTACCAGTCCAGCGGCGTGAACGTCCGCTCGACGAGTTCGCGCTTCTTCTGGCGCATGCTCCCCGACACGTCGCGGATGTTGACTACGACGACGTTCTTCTCGCGCTCCTCGATGATCTCGGGATAACGGTAGCGCTCGTCCTCGCGGCGGAACGGGATCTGGTCGACGCCCTCCCGCCGGATGCGGTGGGCGGTGGTGGTCCGGTCGGTCTCGGATTCCATCTCCTCGAGGCTGCCGTAGGTCCCCCGGTCGTCGCGGGGGATCTCGTCGTACTGCTCCTCGATCCAGGCCCGCGAGACGGGGAAGTTCTCCTCCGTGCGGGCCCACTCGAACGCCTTCGCGGGGCCCCAGCCGTCGATTTTCAGTGCCTCACGGACGTACTCCTCGTCGAAGTCCATCGCGAGCTTGCGCTTGAGCCCCTTCTTGAACAGCCGCTCGAAGTCAAGCGTCGACGTCGGGCCCGTGCGGGTGATGTCCGTAAAGTCACCCTCGGTCTCCTCGATCACCTTCTTGCCCTTGGGGTCGAGGTCGAGCCCGAGTTCCTCGTCGAGCTCCTCGGCGAACTCCTCGGGGTCCATCTCGTAGTACTCGTGGTCGCCGCCCTCCTCGCCGGGGTCGCCGTCCTCGTCGCCGTCCTCCTGTGGCTGGCCGACGGGGTCGCCGGGCTCGGGCGTCCCGTCGCCGCCCTGGCCGACGCCACCCATGTCCCGCTGGTCGTACTCGAACTCCGGCAGGTCGATGATCTTGATCGGGATCCGTACCTGGTCGCGCCGGCTGCTGCCCAGGTCGCCGTACTGGATGAACTCCGAGAGGTCCTGCCGGCGGTTCTCGCCGACCTCTCTGTACCTGTCGAGGTCGTCTTTCAGTCCCATCTGTCGGTCACCTCAGTCAGTCCCACTTGTAGCTCACCTGGCTCATGACGTGGCGGCTCGTCAGTTCCGCGGAGGCCTCCGTATAGTCGAACAGCTCCTGCATGTTCCCGATCGTGTCGGCCTTGATGTCGGCGGTCTCGGTGCCGCCCGGCGGGTTGTCCCACTGGTAGGGGTCGAAGTCCTCGAACGTGCGCCGGACGTCGTCCCAGTCGTGGGTGCCCAGCACGGACTTGATCACCGGAATCTCCTTCGGGTTGACGTCCGAGACCTGGAACTCCTCGTCGCGGTGGCGCCACGCGTGGCGGTTCAGCGCCGTGATGATCTTCTCGTTGCGGAACTTCCGGACTTCCTCGTGGGGTTTGTCACCCTTGTAGTCGTCCTCGTCGAACCGGCCGAGGTGCTCGATCTCGAACACCTTCATCTTCAGCAGGTCGGGCTCCTCGCGCTCGCCGCGCTCGTTCTCGATGCGCTCGCCCTCCGACCAGGCGTAGACGTGCTCGACGTACTCCTCGACTGTCCCCTCCTCGACGCGCTTGTCCCGCATCATCGCGTCCAGCACGTCCTCCTCCTGTCGCGAGATGATGTAGTTCTTGACGGGTGCGATCCGCTCCTCGTAATCCGTCGCTTCGGCGGTCGAGAACACGGGCGCGTCCGAGAGTCGCTCGGCCATCGCGTTGATCACGTCGCGGGGCATGAGCACGCCCTCGACGGGCAGCTCCTCGTGGAACCGCTCGGACTCCTCGTGCAGCAGGTCCGCGATGATGTCCCGTGTGTACGTGACGGGGATCCCGTGCTGGCCGTCGGTGCCGTCGCCCTCGAAGTCGACGTCGTCGATGTCGATGCGCTCGTCGCCGTCCCGGAGGTAGCCCCGATCGAACAGCAGCGCCTTCTCGACCAGCGAGATGTCCTCCGGCAGATCGGTGGCGTCCAGGCGGGTGATGACGGCGTACATCGCCGCGCCCTCGACGGCGTGTGGGGCGAGTTCCCGCGAGACGACGTCGTCGT
This sequence comes from Halobacteriales archaeon QS_4_66_20, assembly GCA_003021015.1. Classification (GTDB taxonomy): domain Archaea; phylum Halobacteriota; class Halobacteria; order Halobacteriales; family Haloarculaceae; genus Halovenus. Next base: position 34,718 of record PXRK01000025.1, read on the forward strand.
CGCCCCGCCGGACGTCGATCGTCAGCGGCGCGCGGATCCACTCCTCGAGCTGGTCCCAGGAGTTGGCGTCCCAGACGCTGGTTTCGTCGGTGAGTTCGCGCCGCAACAGCTCCGCCTCCAGCGAGAGGTTCGTCAGGTACGTGAACTCGTGGCGGTCGAGCCGGCGCTTGAGCGCCTTCAGCGGGTCGCTGCCCTCGCGTTCGGCGTGCTGATTGAGCTGGTCCTCGAGGTCCGGGTTCGAGATGATGATCAGCTGCGTGTCGATGTCCATCCCGATCCCCTTGTCGAGCTTCACGCGGCCCTCGTCGGGGACGTTCAAAAGCTTCTGCAGCAGGTCGGCGTGCTGGGCGGCGTCCTCGACGATGGTCACCAGCCCGTTGCCCTGCGAGAGCACGCCGTCGTAGGAAAATGCCTGCGGGTTCTTCCGGCCTCGCGAGTCCAGCTCCCGCAGCATGCCGGCCATCCAGGAGCCGACGAGGCGTTCCTTCGGCGAGCCGTCGTCCTCGGAGTGGAGGATGCCGATCCCCCGCCCGACGTCGACGACGAAGTTCTTCACCCGGAGGTGGGCGGGCGCGGTGACCTGCGTGAACAGGTCCTCGGCGCCCTGGCGACGGTACTGCTCCTCCAGGTAATCGTACGCCTCACGGCAGAACGGGTCGAGGTCGCCCTCGATCCGGATCGGGATGTGGTCGTCGAGACGGTCGTTCAGCTCCGCGACGAGTTCCTCGCGGACGTCGCCCGGGAACACCGTCAACGGATGGGACTGCACCGGACTTTCGTACCAGTCGTCCTCGTCGGGCGAGGGCTCGTCGCCGTACGTCAGCCCGGGCTGGCCGCCCGCGCCGGCGATGTTCCACTCCAGGGTGTACCGGCGGCCCTGGTCAGTCTTGGAGTACTCCCGGAGCCCGTTGACGAAACAGCGCTTCAGCTCGGACTTGCCCGTGGCGGTGGGGCCGTCGAGCCAGAGGATCTTCTCCTCCTTGCCGCGGCCGGCGGCGATCGAGCGGAGGTCGTCGACGAAGCGGTTCAGCACCTCGGTGTTGCCGAGGATGGCGTGCTCGCCGTCGTTCCGCGGGTCGTCGAAAAAGCGGTAGCGCTGCTTCTCCTCGCCCTCCTCGATCACCGTCCGGGTGCCGGCGTGCTCGATAGCATCGAGCAGGTACTTGGAGGCGTGGGCCGCCAGGTGGGGCTCCTCGAACAGCAGGTCGACGTACGCCTCCAGTTCCAGTGGCTCCTGGTAGGTGTCCGACAGCGCCCGGTCGGCCGCGTCGATGTACGAGTCGCCGGGCACGGCATCAGTCCTCCATCTCGCTCTTTGCGACCTCGGCGCCCGCGAACTCGAGCACTTCCCTGGCGCCCTCCTCGGAGTAGCCCTGCTCGATCAGCGCGTCGATCCACTCGTTGCGCTCCTCGTCGTCCATGTCGCCGCTGGAGACGAGTGCCGAGAAGTTGATGTTGTGCTTTTTGTCCTCCCAGAGCTTCCGCTCCAGTGCGCGGCGCAGGCGGTCGTTGTCCTGGGGGTCGAACGACGAGCCCTCGCGGGCGCGCCGGGACACCCAGTTCGCGACCTCCTGGCGGAAGTCGTCCTTGCGGTCCTCGGGGAGGTTCAGCTTCTCCTCGACGCTGCGGAGGAACTGCTCGTCGGGCTCCTGTTCCCGTCCCGTAAGCTCGTCCTCGACGGTGTCGTCGTCGATGTATGCCATGACGTGGTCCATGTACTTCTCGCCCTGGCGCTGGATCTCGTCGACGTCGTACGCCAGCGCGTGGCGGACGTCTTCGATTGCGCGCTCTTTGTACTCCTCGCGGACAAGTTCCAGATAGCGGTAGTACGTCTCGAACAGGTCCGCGGAGATCGAGCCGTGGTTTTCGAGGTTGCCCTCGAGGTGGTTGAACGTCGTCAGCGGCGAGAGGAACGAGCGGCCGCGGTGCATCGAGTCCATGATCGCCTCGGCGATCTCGTCGCCGATGAACCGTGGCGAGACGCCGTCCATCCCCTCGCCGATGTCGGTCTTCTCCTCGGCCTCCTCGCGGAGTTTCTTGACGTCGACGTCCTCGGTCTCGTCGATCTCGCCGTTGTACGCCTTCGCCTTCTGGACGAGGTCGATGCTCGAGGTGTCGGGCTCCTCGATCCGGGTGAGAACGCCGAACAGCCCGGCCATCTCCAGGGTGTGGGGTTCGACCTGGATGTCCGGCAGGTCGGCGTTGCGGAGCATCTTCCGGTAGATCTGTGCCTCGTTGTCGTAGGAGAGCACGTACGGGAAGTTGATCCGCTTGGTCCGGTCGTTGAACGCCTCCATCTTCTCGTCGCCCTTCTTGTCGCGGTACTCGGGCATGTTGGTCCGCCCGACGATCAGCTGGTCGATGTCGATCCGCGGGTTGTTCTTGGGCTTGATCGTCTGCTCCTGGGTGGCGTGCAGGAAGTCGTAGAGAAACTCCCGCTGCAGTTTGAGCAGCTCCTCGCCGGAGAAGATGCCGCGGTTCGCGTTACAGAACGCCCCCGAGTAGTCGAACGCGCGGGGGTCCGATTCGCCGTAGATGGCGATCTTCGAGTAGTTGACGTCGCCCGTGAGTTCGGTCTCGTCCTGGTTTTTCTTGTCCTTGGGCTCGAACGTCTCGATCGCCTGGCGCATGTTCTCGTCGGCGACCAGCCGGATCACCTCGACGTGGTTCTCCAGGACGGACTGGAGGTCGTCGTCGTAGTGAGCGAGCAGCCGATCCATGTAGAACTCGCTGGCGGGGTCCAGCGCCTGCTCGTTGCGGATCGTGTACGGCGCGTCGAGCCGCTCGTTGATGTCCTCGATCACCGAATCGCGCTGCTCCTGGGGGACCAGAACGATCGGATCCTGGTTCATCGGGGACCGGACGGTGTCGTCGGCCGGATCCTGGTCGGGGATCACGTCACAGAGGTTCCTCCAGCGGAACGTGTACATCCGGCCCTCGTCGCGGCTGGTGTAGTCCTCGAAGTACGTCCGGATCTGGGAGTCGAAGTCGGACTTGCCAGACCCGACCGGGCCCAGAAGCAGGAGGATCCGCCGCTCGGGACCCAGGCCGCGGGCGCCCGACTTGACCTTGTTGACGAACTCGTGCATCGCCTCGTGGATGACACGCCCGTAGAAGGTGTTCTCGCCGTCGTTCAGCGGATCCTCGGCGGCGAGGGCGTACTCGACGACGCCCGCCTCCTCGTCGTAGTCGGTGCCGTAGAAATCGAACATATCCGCCACCCGCTGGTGGGCACTGCGGGCAATGCGGGGCTCCTCGTAGAGCTCCTCGAGGTACCAGTCGAAGGACTTGGTCTGCCTGAGATCCCCCGGAATGGTGTTGCGATACTCCTCACTCAGCGATTCGAGCGTGTTGTGCTTCTCACTCATGTCGTGTCCGCCTCGTTTCGGTGCCGAACTGGTTGAACGCCGCCACGCGTCGCGTCCAGTGTGCGGTGTGTCATTGTGGTTGTCTCGCACGGAAGCCAGCCCGACGCACGGCGTTTGCGCGGACCACACGCTTCGGGGCGGCTACCGATAGTATTTATTATAGAAGGACTCATACTATTTAAAATTTCTTACCGGCGGGTAATTCCCACGTACCTGAGAGGACGTAGTCGGAGTACGTCCAGGGTCTGATACGCGTTATGAGTCGTTACAGAGATCACAGGAATCGAGCGTTTAAAAGCCTCTACCCTGACTGGCCCTGCAGCCACCAGTATCAGCTGAATCACTGGAATCGTGAGGATACTCCGAGGAGCCGGTCGGAGATCCGTGAAAATTATCATTCTTCCACCAAGTTTGCTGGCAAACACCGGACTCATGCCGGCGCGGGTCCAACGGGAGGTATGGAGTTCGAGGAGCTCGCGCCGGGGTGGGAGGTCTGGAGCGTCGAATCGACGACGGCCGTGCTCGTCTTCCGGCCCAACGTGTTCGACACCGACGCGTTTCCCGCACCCTGTGTGCCGACGATCTACGTGACGAAAGGCAAGCGGGGGCGCCGGCCCGGCCGCGACCGGCCGAGCGCCGGCGATCCCTGGTACGTCACACTGTATCTCGAACCGGACGTCACCGGCGAGCAACGGGAGTTCGACAGCCGGGAGGTGGCCCGCGAGGGGGCGGCCGACCTCGCGGCCGCGTTCGCGCGCGGGGACGTGGACTATCGCTCGCTGTACCAGGTTCCCCGCCCCGAGTACTTCTCGCGGCTCGACGAACTGACGGGTCGGGACGACGAGTAGGTGCCATACGGTCGTTCGTGATTCGTTACCGCTACGGTGTCACAGTTCGTGCGTCAGAGCCCGGCAAACGCCCGATATGACGAGACAGTTCCGAAAATAGTCACGAACGACCGTATCAGTCCCCCGGCGACAGTCGGCGATGGTCGATCTCGTCGTACAGCGCCTGGTACTGGCGCACTTTCCGGTACAGCAGCCCGAACCAGAACGAGTGGTAGGCGAGGACGATGGCGATGAACGCAAGCCCCGGCGGGATCCCCACTGCGCCGAAGGCACCCAGCGGCAGGATGCCGACCATCGAGTTGTACAGGCCGTGGATGAACGCGGCGATCAGCAGCCCCTTGACGACGATCGGCGCCCAGTTGTCGGGGTTGAACTTCGCCAGCCCCAGGTAGAAGCCGGCCCAGGCCGAGAAGACGATGTGGCCGGGGCCAACGAACGCCCGCGTGGCCGCAGCCAGTGCGGCGTACTCGACGCCGCCAGCACCACCGCTCGGGAGCGTCTCGGTCGATGCACCCACGACGTAGATGAAGTTCTCGATGGCGGCGAACCCGAGGCCCGCAACAGCGCCGTACACCACACCGTCGACGACGGTACGGAACGCCTCGTTCTGGTACGCCCGCACTCTGATCGCCAGCCACTTGACCGTCTCCTCGATGGGGCCGACGACGAGGAAGTAAAACAGGACGACGCCCGCGGGGCCGAGCACCGCGAATCCTGGCTGCAGGCGCGAGTTCGCGGCGGCGGCGAAGCTGGCGAACAGCATCGACAGCAGGAACGTGACCGCGACCAGTTCGAACGGCTCCCGTGTGGTCGGATCCCAGTACCAGAGCGTGAGCGCGACGAACAGCGCGGGGACGACCGAGAGCGCGGCCAGGATCCCCAGCACCGGCTGGTCGAACACGAGCAGGCCGGCGACCAGCACCTGTCCCAGAAACAGCACCAGTGCGGTGCCCACCAGCAGTCGGGACCGCGCCGTCCGCAGCCAGCCCGCGACCGACACTGCGAGCCTGTCGAGGCTGCTTCTCACCTCCCAGGTTGCTACGTCGTAGAGGTCGTACTCCGCGGCGAAGCGCGACTTGACCGGATCAGTGACGCGCCGTCGATCCGACCGGTCGTCCCCCCCGGACCGCGCCGCTGGCAGTCTCCGTCCGCCCGGCGCCGATCGTTCGCGGTCCCGCGCGGGGGCGCCGCCGTCGGTGCCGTTCCGCGACGGCCCACGGACCGAACCGTCCCCGCGATCCTCTGAGTCTCTCATTGTTCCGGGGTACGTCCTAGCCCTCCGAGAATGTTTGTGTTGTGGGGATCGATACAGCCAGACGTGAATCGAGCGGTGCATCACCTTTGGGGCGGATGACACTGGGATAGTATTTTTGCCGTTCTGTATTGTAGGTGAGTAGAGGAGGATGTCCCAGGTCTCGAAGCTCAATTACTGGTTTCCAGTGGGAGTGAGCATTTTCTGTTTCCTCCTTGGCCTGTTTTCCCTTGCTTGGGGTTTGACAGCGCA
>PXRK01000026.1 GCA_003021015.1 Halobacteriales archaeon QS_4_66_20
GGCACTGTTCAGATAAGAGTTCAACTGCGACTATCGCAGACAGCGTGAAAGCCCCGAGCCGTTCGACTCGGGCGGTTCGCTGCGCTCCTCGGCCTTCGGCCTGCGGTGCTTGCGTCACCGGCCGTCATCGAACGGCTCGGGGCTTTCACGCTGTCTGCGGTAGTCGCAGTTGAACTCTTATCTGAACAGTGCCTAGAGACGCGACAGAACCTTTTTATTCGTGGCAGTGACAGTATCGTATAACTTAGCGATGAGTGGTGCCCGCGACCAGCCGCCCTCCAGGGGGTTCCGGGGCCGTATGCTTGGGGTGTTAGCCGTGCTTGTGGCGGTCAACGCGCTGTTCGTGCTGGCGTTGCTGTGGGGCTTTCTGGTACTGATCCCGACGACGGTCGGGTTCGTCTTCACCGGCGAGACCGCGGTGCTTGCGGACCTGGTCCGGCTGCCGCTGTCGCCGCTCCTGTCACTGATCGTCGTCGTCGGGTTCCTCGGTGCGCAGGTGTACTACGGGTACAAACGGGTGTTGACCGGGAGCTCGGCCGGCGGTGGCGAGGGGGAGCACGCGGTCGCACGGACGGTCCGGAAGCTGGCGATGGCCGCCGACGTGCCCGCGCCGGCGGTCAGGGTCGTCGACGATGCGGAGCCGAGCTGCTACACGGTCGGGCGGGTCACAGACGCGACGATCGTCGTCACGACGGGGCTGGTCGACGCGCTCGACGCTGACGAGCTGGAAGCGGTGCTCGCACACGAGGTCGCCCACGTCGCCAACCGCGACGTGACGCTGATGACGATCACGACGCTGTGTCTGGAGATCACCGAGCGGGTGTACCACGAGGCACGGCTGGTCCGGCGTGCGCTGACCGACTGGGGGAGCCTCACGACGCGCGAGCGATTCGTCCTCCGGTTCGCGGCGCCGCTCGCCGCGCTCGTGTACCTCCTCGTGGCGCCGGTGCTGTGGCTGTTTCCGCGAGCGGCAGGCTGGGCGACGCGGCAGCTCTCACACGCCAGAGAGTACGCCGCCGACGCCGCAGCCGCGCGGCTGACCGGCCGGCCGCTCGCGCTCGCGACTGCCCTCACGGAGCTCGGTGACACGACGACGGCGCCGGAGAGCGATCTTCGGCTCGTCAAGACGTGTGCGCTGTGTATCGTCCCCGCCGAACCGGTGACCGGCAGCGAATCGGCATCGCTGCCGACGATCAGCCGGCCGGCCGGCGCCGAGACGCGCGCGGCCCAGATCACCGCCTGGCTCGACGGGAAAACGCCGTCCGCGGGCGAGGCGCCTCCTGGTCGCGGGCTGTGTCGTCTGCCTGCTGGTGCTGTCCAGCGCGCTGCCCGCCGCCGATCCCCGGCTGGACGCGCCACAGGTCGGCGACAGCAGCGCCAGCGAGGGATCGACGAACGGCGGCTGGGATGACGTGGTCGACGATCCGGGTCTGGAGGATGACAACAGCGACGAGGGTAAGGAGGAGATCGACACGGAGGCGGAGTCCGACTCCGTCACCGACATCGACCCGGCTAGCGACATCGACCTGGATATCAACGGCGACGTGGTGCCGGGCAACGAACTGTCCCTGGAGGTGTCGAACCGGTTCGGACCGCTCGACCGGGAGCGCTCCGTCATGGTGAACGGCGAGCGCGCGGGCACTACTGACGACGGGGACCTGTCGGTTACCGTTCCCTACACGGAGGAGATGAACGTCTCCATCCCGTCCGATTCGGTCTCGCGGACGCTGGACGTCGCGACCGACGCGTCGATCGAGTTCGACGACGGGGTCGCACAGAACCGCAACGTCACTGCATCCGTGCAGGTCGGATCCACGTCCGTTCCCGGCGTGTCTGTGTCCCAGGACGGGAAGACGATCGGCACGACCGACGAAAATGGCGAAGTGACGCTGACGATGCCCGAACGGGTCGGCACGACGGACGTCCGCGCCGAGCGTGGGGCGATCTCTGTCCAGCGATCAGTCGAACTGCCGGCGCCGGAGGTCACGGTCACCTCGCCGTTCGTGTTCCCGGGGCTGCCCGCACCGGTAGCGGTGACAGCCAACGGCGAGGGGGTCCCCGGCGCCACCGTCGACGTCGCGGGCGGCGGCACCGTGACGACCGACGACGACGGCACCGCACGCGTCCAGCTCCCGATCGACAACGAGGCGACGTTCACGGCGACCCTCGCCGGCGAAGAAACGACGACGACCGTCGGGCGGCTGTACCTCCGGCTGACGGTGGTCGTCGTGCTCGTCCCGGGCGTCGTCGGCGGATTCATCTGGACGTACCTCAAGCTCGCTGCCCGGCGGGAAGGGAGCGGCGCCGACGGCGTGACCGGGTCCGGGTTCGGGGAGGGTATCGGCATCGTCGCCTTCTTCCTGGCGCTCGTGGACGCGCTCGCGGCGCTGATCGACAGCCTCCGGATGCCGTCGCTCTCGGAGTGGTCGTTCAGGCTGCCGCGGCCCTCGTTCGGGCTGTCATCGCTGGCCGGGCTCGCCTCCGTCTCCATGCCCTCGATTTCGCTCCCGCGGCCCTCGCTCGGGCTCGGCTCGCTCCTCGGGAGAAGGAGCTCCTCGGAGCGATCCGGGATCACGTCCTCGATCCGGGAGCGGCTCGGGTTCGGGAGCGACGACGAGGACGAGGTGACCGAGGAGCCGGGACCGTCGCTTGCGGAGGAGCCGCTGGGCCCGCCGGAGCCCCGGACCGAGGTGCGGGCCTACTGGCACGCGTTCCTCGACCGGGTGGGGCTGGGGAACCGCGAGACGTACACGCCCGGACAGGCCGCGCGCAGTGCGCTGTCTGCCGGATTCCCGGTACGGCAGGTGCGGCGCCTGCTGAGCGTCTTCCGCGAGGTCGAGTACGGCGGTCGGGAGCCGTCCTCCGAGCGGGTAGCCGAGGCACGGGCGGCTGCCACCGACCTGCTCGATCACGACCCCGACGAGGAGGGATCCGAATGAGCGCCGTGTTACGGAGTATCGGCCGGCTGCTGGGTCGGGTGGCGGGTCGCATCGAGGCGACCGACAACGGAAAGCTGCTGCAGGCGTTGCTCGCCGCCGGCACGCTGCTCGCGCTCGCGCTGGTGGTGTTCGGAAGCTTCCTCGGCGGGGCGTTCGGTGCAGTCCTGAACAGCATCCTGTACATTTTCGCCGCGATGCTCCCCCTCTGGGGGATCCTGCTCGCGGCGCTGTTGCTCCGCTGGCGCTCGGAGTACACACCCGAGACGCCCGGACCGATCCGGTCACCGCCACCGGAGGTTGGGGTGACCGAGGCCCGGGACCCCGTCGGCCACAACGTCCAGCGGACGCTGGGCGCGGCGGCGCGCAACCGCTACCTGGCCCGGCACACGTCCTCCGAGGAGGTCGAGGCGACGCTCCGCGAGGGCGCGATCCGGCGGACGCGAACCCGGCTCGGCCACGACGAGCCGACGGCCCGGTCGCTTGTCGCCGCCGGCGAGTGGACTGACGATCCAGTCGCCGCGGCGTTTCTCTCCGAGAAGGTGTCCTATCCGCCCGGTGAGCGGCTCCGCGGGGCGTTCGACCCCGCCAGCGCGTACCTCCACCGGGTCCGCCGAACCGCCGACGCGATCGACGCGCCGGACGACGCCTCGGGCGGCCAGGAGGGGGCGGAATGAGCAAAACCACCACAGTCGCAGAGGAGTCGACCCAACCGGACCCGGACGCTACGGACCCCCGACACGTCGACGACGGGCCGACAACCGAGGCCGACGACGCTGCCGACTGGCGGACGGGGGCGGACGATCGCCTCACCGAAGTCGAGTCCGCCGACGGGTCGTGGGCCGTCGCCGCCGCACTCGCCATCGCGGGCATCGGTTTCGTCGTCGGCAGCCCCGTGCTGCTCGCGGGCGCGACGATCCCGCTCTGGTACACCGCGGTCGCCTCGCTCGGCGGCCGGCCGGAGACGCGGATTGCGGCCCACCGCGCACTCGTTCTCGAGAGCGACGCCGTCGACGCGACCCGGGACACCAAGGACGCCGACGACGCCTTATCGGGGAAGCCGGGCGACGTCGTGACGGTTCGGACGACGCTGTACAACGCCGGTGACCAGCCAGCGGTCGACCTCCGGGTCGTCGACGGCGTGCCCGACGCGCTCCCGGTCGTCGAGGGCACGCCGCGGACCTGCGTCACGCTGGAGCCGGGCGAGGAGACGACGCTCGAGTACGGCGTCGAACTCCAGCGCGGCGAGCACGAGTTCGCGGAGCCCGCGATGCGGGGCCGCAGCCTCACGGGTGCGACCCGGGTCGACTGGGAGTCGCCGGTCGCCGGGGGCGAACAGCTCGTGTGTTCGCCGGCGGTTGCGAACGCGCCGCTGGGCACCGGCCGCAACGACTACGCAGGCGAGGTGCCGACCGACGAGGGCGGCAGCGGCGTCGAGTTCCACTCGGTGCGCGATTACGAGCCGGGCGATCCGGTGCGGTCGATCGACTGGCGCCGCTACGCCAACACACGGGAGCTGGCGACCGTCGAGTACCGCGCCGAGCGGTCGACGCGGATCCTCTGTGTGGTCGACGCACGATCGAGCCAGGCGCTCTCGCCGGCCGGCTCGACGCTGTCGGCGCTGGAGCTGTGTGCCGACGCCGCCGAGCGGACGGCCGGACGCCTGCTGACGGAGGGCCACCCCACCGGGGTCGCTGCCATGCACAACCGGCGGGCGTTGTTCGTGCCGCCGGGCACCGGCTCCGCGACCCGCGAACACGTCACCGGGTTCCTCCAGTCGCTGTCGGGCGATGAGGACGACGTGTCCGTGCCGGCCCGACGGCTCTACGACGACCCGGTGACGGCCATTCCCCGGGTCGTGCCCGGCGAGACGCAGGTGTACCTGTTCTCCTCGTTCGTCGACGATGCGCCGCTCGACCTGGTCGAACGACTCCGCTCGCAGGGGTACAGCGTCTGCGTTGTCGCCCCGGAAGTCAGCGGCGGCGCGCACGCAACGCCGGCAGGGGGGCGGTCGGCCAGTGAGGACGATCCGGGCGTCCCGGCCGGTGACCCGTGCGTGACGCCGCTGGCGACGCGGCTGGCCGGGATCGATCGCGATACCCGGCTCGCCCACGCCAGGGTCGCCGGCGCGACGGTCGTCGAGTGGGACCTCGACCGCTCGCTCGGGCTGGTCCTCGACCGGGCACTGGGGGTGGTCGGCCGATGAGCACCCCGACTGCTCGCCCGCCGCGGACGAGCGCCCGCGCGCTGGCGGTGGCGACGGCACTGGCCGTCCTCGTCCTGACGGCTTACGACCAGTGGGTCGCTGTGGGCGTGATCGCCGGCGGGGCGCTCGCGGCCGCTGTGGCCGTCTCGACGGGCCGGTCCAGGCGGGCGCTCGCGGCAGCGTTGCTCCCGATCGGCGTCGTCGGCGCGGTCGGCGGCGTCGCGTTCGCGTCCCGGCTCGGGGTCAGGACAGTCGTACTCACGGGGATCGCCGTCCCGCTGGGGATGGCGCTCTCGGTCGTCGTCCTCGGCGGCGGCTCGGCCGCACAGCTCCGACAGACCGGCGCGCTGTCGGTGTACGCGGCGGCCGTCGCGGCCTGTGCCACGGGGCTCGCAGTGTTCGCAGCAGCGGTCGGCGGGCCGGCGGCGACGGTCGAGCTACTGCTCTGGGCCACCGGCGAGAGCGCGTTCGGGCTCGGCCTCGCCGTCGTCGTCGCCGGCCTCGCGGTTGCTGGCGGGATCGTGACGGTCCCGCCGGCGGCGATTACCACGCGGCAATCCGAAGAGGAGGCGATCCTGGCCCGCCGGACGGCCGCTGTGATCGCCGTGCTTGCCTCGCTCGTCGTCGTCGTCCTGCTCGCGATCCTCCTCGTGATCGCCCGGTTCCCCGCCGTTCCCGGAGCGCTCGGCGACTGGCTCGCCGGCTCGTGGGCCGTTCGCGGCGTCCTACTGGTGATCGCCGCGCTCGGCGTCGGGCTGGCGTTCGTCAGCCTGGTCGCGCGCTCCTCCTGGTCCCGGCCCCCGGACCCACCCGACCCCGTGGTCTCGACCGTCTGCGGGACTGGCTGTGGCTTCCTGGTCGTCGGCGCGGCGATCGTCCTCGTCGGTCCGCCGACGATCGGCGAGTGGACGGCGCTGCTGACCGTCGCGACGCTCGTGTTCATTGGGATCGGCTTCGTCCTGCCGATATACGCCGAACTGCTGGAGAACGGCGCCGGCCCGCCCGCGCGGACCGTCGTGGCGCTGGCGCTGTGCGCGAGCGGCGTCATCGCCGGCACGAGCGCCGCCCACGGGAGCGGACCCGCGACCGGGACCGACCTCGCCGGCGTGTCGGCACTGGTCGCGATCGCGGCCGGCGTGTTCGTGTTCAGAGCGGGCCGATTCGGGCAGCGGCTCGGCGCCGAAGTCGGGAGAGCCGGCGCGACCCGCCGGCCCCAGCTCGCCAGGCTCGGCTGGTTCGGCGTCGTGACTGCCCTCGGGCTGGTCGTCGCGGTCGGCGGCCTCTGGATGGCGACCGTGTTCGCCCCGACGCTGTCTGTGCCGGCGGCGGCCGGCCTGCTGGCCGGCACCGTCGGGCTGTTCGCCGGGCTCTGGCTGCTGCTCAACTAGCTCGCTGTGGCCGTGAGGCGTCCGATCGGCGAGCGCAGGCGAGGATCAGTCCTGTTCGGGCGGCTCCATCGACGGCACTTCGACGCGGTCGAGGACGCCGTCGATGACGTCGCGGCGGTCGACGCCCTGGACGCGCGCCTCGGGGTCGAGGACGAGCCGGTGGGCGAGCGCGGGGACGGCGATGCGTTTCACGTCGTCGGGAACGACGTACTCCCGGCCGTCGAGGACGGCGCGGGCGCGGGTAATCTCGAACAGCCGCTGGACGCCGCGGGGGGAGACGCCGACGTCGACGCGGCCGTCCGAGCGCGTCTCCCGACAGAGCCGGCCGATGTACTCCCGCATTGGCCGCTCAACGGTGACGGTTTCGGGCGCCGCCTGCATCGCGAGCACCGTCTCGCGGTCGACGACAGTGCCGACGGTCGGATCCGGCCGGTCGCGGTCGGCACGCCGGTCGATAAGCTCCTGGGTGCCCGCGGCGTCGGGGTAGCCCAGCGACGTCTTGACGATGAACCGGTCGCGTTGGGCTTCGGGCAGTTCGAACGTCCCCTCCTGCTCGACGGGGTTCTGCGTCGCGATGACGACGAACGGGTCGGGAAGCTCGTGGGTTTCGCCGTCGACAGTCACCTGTCCCTCCTCCATCGCCTCCAGCAGCGCAGACTGCGTCTTTGGCGGCGCGCGGTTGATCTCGTCGCCGAGCACGACGTTCGCGAAGATCGGGCCCGGCGTGAAGTGGAACTCGCCGGTCCCCTCCTCGAACACGTACGAACCGGTGACGTCGGAGGGCATCAGGTCGGGCGTGAACTGGATGCGGGAAAACTCCAGGCCGAGCGCCGTCGCAACCGACCGCGCGGTGAGGGTCTTGCCCGTGCCGGGGACGTCCTCCAGCAGCACGTGCCCGCGGGCGAGCAGCCCCGCGGTCAGGATCTCCAGCACCTCGCGGTCCGCCACGACGGCCGTCAGCACCTCGTCGATCACGGCGTCGGCATCCTCGGCGGCGTCGGTAACTGACATACCCGACCGCTACAGCGCCACGGACTTAAGCTGTGCTTCTCGTCTCTGCGTTGAAAGGAGTTCGCACGGCCGGCACCCACTCCAACAGCGTTTCGTCGTTGCTTGCCGTACGTCGTCTCGATGCTCCCGATCGACCCAGTCGTGATCACGGTTCTCCTGCTGCTGGCCGGGATCGTCGCGAGCCTCGTGCCGCTCGTCCCGGGTGGGGCGATTTCGACACTCGGGATCGCGTACTACTGGGTGGCGACGGGGGAGCCCGGGACCGTCGCACTGCTGGGATTTGTGGGTCTCGGCGTCTTCACCGTCATCTTCGATCTCCTCGGTGACGCCATCTCGGCGCGGGTCGGCGGCGCGTCGACGGCAACGACGCTCGTCGCCGCTGTCGTGGCGGTCGTACTCATGTTCGTGCTCGGGCCACTCGGCGCCCTCATCGGCGTCGTAACGGTGGTGATCACCCTGGAGTATCTCCGACACCGCGACGTCCGCCGGGGGCTCCGCACCGCGGCGATCACGGCCGTCGGCATGCTCGCCTCGACGGCGATCCAGGTCCTGCTCACCGCATCAATCCTCGTCGGATTTCTATTCGTACTGTGGCTGTAACGCCGTCAACTGACAGCCAGAGCGCCTGCTGGGGCAGGAGGAGCCAACATCGGATCCGTCTCCGAGACGACCCGCCTCGTCAGGGCGGCGCCCGAGAACTGCACGTTCACCGGCTACGTGGAGGACATCCGGGGTGCGTTCGCCGCCGGCGACGTGTTCTTCTGGCCGCTGCTGGCGTCGATCTGATAAAATGGGAGCCTCGATCCTCCCCAGGCGGCGGTCCGCCGCCAGTTAATCGCGACGGACGCCGAGCGGGTTCTTGCAGCTCTTGCAGAGAAACAGGTCCTTGTTCCCGTGGAGGCTGAACCCGCCGTCGTCCTCCACGTCGAACTCCGGGACCTCGTGTTTGTGTGCCTGTTCGAGTTCTTCCATCGAGTCCGCCTCGTCACCACAATCCGGACAGGTAATGGTATCGCCCATACGTGCGGATTCATGTAGCGAAACCTAATAAAAATAGGTAAGATCTGCGCCGGAGACACACAAGCGCTACTGATTCCAGCGTCTCTGTCGGGCGAGACACCCGGATATCTGCGCTCTATATTTAGCACGGTCTCCGACTCCTATCACGAAATATTATTCAGAACGATTATAGAATACGGCCGCGGGCCGTCCAAGCTGACCGATCCGGTGCTCCGCGTCGCTGACCTGCACAACGGGGGCCGGAAGACTAGTGGTTCATAACGACGCCAGTCCCATGTACCAGGTATCAGACCCACATCGTCACGGTCGGGTCCGACTACGACTACGACGCCGCCTTCGAGCAGGCGTTCGCGACGACGAACGGCACGGACTCGACTCCTCGCCGTAACTCCGGTGGGTCCGCAGGCCCCGTGAGGCGAGTAAAACCGAAGTCGTTAATCCGTTCGACGCAAGTACCACACGTAATGGCGCGTCGAGTGGCTGCCACGCTGGTTTTCGTACCCGTAGTAGGGGCGGTTTCGCCCCACTAGCTCCACCACTCGACGCGCGCACTGTTCACGGGCCGGGGGGAACGAGCGGACGCCCCCCGCGGATTCGCACAGGCGACCCGGACGGCCCGCAGAAACACCCGGAGAGACCAGCCATGAGCGACACACAGGAACCACCACAGGACGGGACGGGCGAATCGACTGACGACCAGACGATCGAGGGCGCATACGACCCCGAAGCCATCGAGCCCCGGTGGCAGGAGACGTGGGTCGAGGAGGGCACCTACGCCTACAGGAACGGCGACGCCGACACCCAGTACACCATCGACACGCCGCCGCCGACGGTGTCGGGCAACCTCCACATGGGCCACCTCTACCAGTACACGGCGCAGGATTTCGTCGCCCGCTTCCATCGGATGCACGACGACGCCGTCTACTTCCCCTTTGGCTACGACGACAACGGCATCGCCTCCGAGCGGTTGACCGAGCGGGAACTCGGGATCAACCACGGCGACTTCTCCCGCCGGGAGTTCCAGGAGAAGTGCCGCAACGTCTGTGAGGACTACGAGCGGGCGTTCACCGAGGACGTCCAGTCGCTGGCCGTCTCGGTCGACTGGAACAACACCTACAAGACGATCCAACCCCGAGTGCAGCGGATCTCACAGCTCTCCTTCCTGGATCTCTACGAACAGGGCCGTGAGTACCGCCAGCGTGCGCCGACGATCTGGTGTCCGGACTGCGAGACCGCCATCTCGCAGGTCGAGCAGGAAGACCAGCGCAAACACACCTCGTTCAACGACATCGCGTTCGAAATCGTCGAGTACGGCGACGGTTCGACACCCGAGGGCGACGCCGGTCCCGGCGAAACGGGTGACGCGTTCACCATCTCGACGACGCGGCCGGAGCTGTTGCCAGCCTGCGTCTCCGTGTTCGTCCACCCCGACGACGACGAGAACCAGCACCTCGTCGGCGGCACCGCGCGGGTGCCGCTGTTCGGCCAGGAGGTCCCGATCAACGAGGACGAGCGCGTCGACCTCGAAACGGGGAGCGGGATCGTGATGTGCTGCACGTTCGGCGACCAGACCGACATCGAGTGGTACCAGGCCTACGACCTGGACCTCCGGATCGCCATCGACGAGTCCGGCACGATGACCGACCTCGCCGACGAGTACGAGGGGCTCTCGACCGCCGGGGCCCGCGAGGCGATCATCGAGGATCTCGACGAGGCTGGCTACCTGCTGGAGTCCCGCGACCACGAGCACGCGGTGCAGGTCCACGAGCGCTGCGAGGTCGAGGTCGAGTACCTCGTCACCGAGCAGTGGTACGTCGAGATCCTCGACAAGACCGAGGAGTACCTCGAGGCGGGCCGACAGATGGACTGGTACCCCGAAAAGATGTTCTCGCGGTACGAGCACTGGATCGACGGGTTAGAGTGGGACTGGTGTATCTCCCGGCAGCGCGACTCGGGGATCCCGTTCCCGGTGTGGTACTGCGCGGACTGCGGCGAGGTGATCCTCGCGGACCGCGAGCGCCTGCCGGTCGAACCGATCGAGGACGAGCCAAGCGTCGAGGCCTGCCCCGAGTGTGGCTGTACGGAGTTCGAGCCCGAAACCGACGTGTTCGACACGTGGGCGACCTCCTCGCTGACACCGCTGATCAACGCCGGCTGGGACTGGGATCCCGACGCGGAGGAGTACACGATGGAGCGCGAGCAGCTGTACCCGTTCACGCTCCGGCCGCAGGGCCACGACATCATCTCGTTCTGGCTGTTCCACACCGTCGTGAAGTGCTACGAGCACACCGGCGAGGTGCCGTTCGAGAACGTGATGATCAACGGGATGGTGCTCGACGAGAACCGCGAGGCGATGTCCAGTTCCAGGGGCAACGTCATCTCGCCGCGCGAAGTGCTCGCGGGGTTCCCCGTCGACGCCGCCCGCTACTGGGCTGCCGGGACCTCCATCGGCGACGACTTCCCGTACCGCGAGGGCGACCTGGAAGCCGGCGAGCGCCTGCTCCAGAAGCTGTGGAACGCCTCGCGGCTGGTCGACCAGCTCACGCCCGAGGACGAGCCCGAGCGCCCGCCCGCAGACGACCTGGCGGCCATCGACCGATGGCTGCTGGCGAAACTCGACGCGACTGTCGAGTCGGTCACCGACCGCTTCCAGAACTACGAGTTCGCAAAGGCCCGGGACGAACTCCGGACGTTCTTCTGGTCGACGTTCTGCGACGACTACCTCGAAATTGCCAAGCAGCGCCTCTCGGACGGCGGCGACCCCTCGACGGAGTACGCGCTCGCCACCGCACACCGGACGTTCCTGAAGCTCTGGGCGCCGTTCCTGCCGCACATCACCGAGGAGTTACACGATCGGTTGTACGACAGCGAGCAGTCGCTGCACACGACCGACTGGCCGACGGCCCGCGGGTACGAGGCGGACCTCGCGGCCGGCGAGACCGCGATGGAGGTCATCTCGGCGCTGCGCCGCTACAAAACCGAGAACGGCCTCGCACTGAACGAGACACTGGACCGCGTCGAGGTGTACGGCGACGTGGGCGGCTTCGCTGACGCCATCGCGGACGTGATGCACGTCGACGCCATCGAAACGTTCGACGGCGAACCCGACGTCACGACGGAGATTAGCGACGTCGATCTGGACTACTCGCTGGTCGGCCCGGAGTTCGGCAACGACGTGGCTGCGATCGATGCCGCTATCGAAGACGGCGAGTTCGGGGTGCAGGGCGAGACGCTCGTCGTGGGCGAGTTCGAACTCGACGCGGAGATGTTCGAGGTCGAACGCTCCCGGACCTTCTCCGGCGAGGGCGAGATGATCGAAACCGAAACCGCCGTCGTGATCGTCGGCGGCTCTTTCCGGTGTCCCACACGTTGATAGCCGCCGGTCCGCAAGGACGGCCATGGCGACCGTCGAGACCGGGGCACGGCTGCACTTCGGCTTCCAGAATCTCTCGCTCGCTCACGAGCGGCTCTACGGCGGGATCGGGGTGGCGCTGGCCGAGCCGCGCCTGGTCGTCGAGGCCCAGCGTGCCGACGGGATCCGCTGTGATGACCCGAGTGTCACGCCGTACGCGCAGCGTGCTGTCGAGGTGCTGGACGTGCCGGGCGCCGAGCTGCGGGTCCCCCGGCAGTTCGGCCGCCACGTCGGTCTCGGGAGCGGCACCCAGCTCGCGCTCGCGTGCCTGCAGGCGATTGCGGAGGCGCACGACCGCGCGGCCGACGTCCGCGAGCGGGCGCCCGAACTCGAACGCGGCGGCCGTAGCGGTGTCGGCGTGGCGACGTTCGAACGCGGCGGGTTCGTCGTCGACGCTGGTCACCCGACCGAGCGGTTCACCGCCGAACCGCCCGACCCGGGCGACTGGCGGGTCCCGGAACCCATCGCGGCGTGGTCGCTGCCGGATCACATCAGGTTCGTCCTCGTGACGCTGGCGGTCCGGGCGGGCCGGAGCGGCGAGGAGGAGGACGACAGCATGCGGCGGGTGGTCGAACGGGCGGACCCCGGCATCGGCGACAAGATCGCGACGCTGGTCACCCGACGGCTTCTCCCCGCGGTCGTAGAGGGCGATGTCGAGGCGTTCGGGCGCGCGGTGGCGCGTCTCGGCCGCCTCAACGGCGCCTGGTACGCCGACGAACAGGGCGGGGTGTACCGCCCGCCCGCCGGTCGACTGATCGAGGCGCTGGACGACAGCAGCGCCGTCACCGGTGCCGGCCAGTCCTCCTGGGGTCCGACGGTGTACGGCGTCACCGATGCCGAGGCTGTCGAGCGAGCGGTCGCCGACGCGGAAACGGCGCTTGCTGACCTCGACACCGACGGCGAGGTTCGCGTCGTCGAACCGGAAAACGAGGGTGCGACCGTCGACCCGTAGTGGCTCTTTCTCATACTGGTGGCTGTACGTACGTGACCACTCGAATTGAGAATCCAGGCGGAACGGGTCTGTCTCCGCAGATAGACAGCCAGACGTGATTCAGGTACG
>PXRK01000027.1 GCA_003021015.1 Halobacteriales archaeon QS_4_66_20
CCCACGCTCTGAGACGCGGATTATTGTCGACCTCTGCACTCCCTCTCATACATCACGCGCGAGGGAGTTAAGCAGGATTCCCCTCAAGTCACTATCAGTCCAGGCGATCGAGACGCCCGAACGGGAGGCGATCCTCTCGGTGGCGCCCGACCAGGCCAGCGCGACCGTCACGCCCGCTGTTCGACCTCGCCGCCGTGTCGGAGGTGGTGAAACACGTACGTCTGTGCGTAGCCGGCGTACTCGCCGCCGAGGCGCTCGCGAATGGCCTGTGACGTGTCGGCGTAGTTCCCCCGGTCGCAGTCGGGGTAGTACTCCCCGATAGTCTTGCGGATCCAGGTGTCCAGCGGCACCGCCTGGAGGTAGCCCAGCGAGAACAGCAGGACGCAGTCGGCGACCTTCTCGCCGACGCCGACGTACCGGGTAAGCGACTCGCGGGCCGCCTCGTAGGGCTCGCCTTCCATCGCTCCCGGGTCGTTGCCGTCGGCCACCATCTCCGCAGTCCGCTTGACGTACGGCGCCCGGTAGCCCAGCGAGAGGTCGCGCAGTTCGGCCTCGGTCGCGGCGGCCAGTCGCTCCGGCGTCGGGTACGCGTGGTAGGTCTCGCCGTCGACGGCGATCGGGTCCCCGAACGCTTCCCGCAGCGACTGCTGCATGGCGTGGATCCGCGAGACACGCATCTGTGCCGAGCAAATAAAGGAGATCAGCGACGCGAACGGCGGGTCCCGAACCAGGCGCATCCCTCGGTAGGCGTCGAACGACGCCTCGACCAGGGGGTCGTCGGGGGTCGCCGCACGGATGGCGTCGAGGTCGTCGTCGAGCCGGAGGCGGTCGCGCAGCACCGGTTCGGCGTCGACGGTCGACTCCCACTCGATGACGCCGTCGCGCTGGCGGACGCGGACGGCCGCCGGCTCCCCGGTTGCCCTGGTCGTCGTGCAGTACCAGGCGTCGCCGCCGTAGGGTGGTTCGTCGTCGTAGTCCCCGCCGTCGGCGCGCCACCAGAGGTACGACTGGCCGCTCTCAAGCGTCGACTGGAGGTCGAACCCGCCCGGGAGCGTCGACATCGGGAGCTGTCCCGACTCCATAGGACACCGACAGGACAGCGGACCCTTGACCGTTTCGAGTCCGGACGCAGCAACGCCGCGACTGCTCCCAGCTCGTTCCGGTTCCGCGGGCACAATCCCCTGACAGCGGCCGGAAAGACCCGGAGTAGGCTGCGCGGGGCCACAAACAATGGCCAAGCTTCATATTGATTGCTAATCAATCGTCACGTATGAACTGCAGAGTTGTCGTCGAAGCCGCCGTGCCCGTGTACGACGTGGAGACTCCCGACGAGGCGGTCCGGATCGCCATCTCGAAGACCGGCGAGATGCTGAACCCGGACCTCAACTACGTCGAGATCAACATGGGCGAGCGGTCCTGTCCCGTCGCGCTCGAACTCGAGATGACCGTGTTCAACGTCGAGCGCAAGGAGCACGCCTCCCGGATCGCCCGCAAGGAGATCGGCCAGCGGCTCTCGAACATCCCGCTCGACGTCCTCGAAATCGAGGTGCTGGAGGACGACGACGACGAGGCCGACGAAGACGGGGCCGACGAGGAGGACGAGGAAGCCGACGAGGCCGACGAGGAGGTGGCTGCAAACGACGAGGACGAGGCCGACGAGGCCGACGAGGACGAGGCCGACGAGGACGTGGCTGCAAACGACGACGACGAGGGCGACCACGAGGAGTTCGACGACGTGGAGGACGCTGAGGAGCGGACCGAGCCGGCGGAGGGCGACGACGAGGTGCTGCCGGAGTTCGAGGAACTGATCGACGAGTAACGGCCGGCGGGACCGCAACAGCGCTCCGAATCGGGTACCACAGTTTTGGGCGTCGTCAGTACTTGACGGTATCTGTCGCTACAGTCTCCCGGGTAGTCGAGTCGGCCGCAACGGAAAAATCAGTCAGCAGCAGCGGAGATGCGCTCGGTTTCCTCGTCGCTCATCTCCGAGGTAATTCCATCAGCGAGGGCAAAAACGGCGTCTTTGTGGTCTGTCTTCGATTTGTGGATCGACGTTGGCTGTACCCCGAGTGTTGTGTATCGGTCGTGTTCTACCGTGTTTCCGGTCTGTTCCTCGTAGTGGTTCTGTACCTGGGCGAGGAGACCGTGAAGGTGGATAAGCTCTTGCTTTTTCATGGTCACATTAGCCTATAAACTGGAGGATTATAATGTTACTCTGAGAGCCGTTAACACACGCCCCGTTACGAACGCCGGACAGCGGCCCTCAGACGTGTGTTCGCTCGACACGGATGGTGTTACCCATACGCATACAAACTGCTACTGACTGGCCCGTACTGCTGTGACAGCGTTCTGATACGTTGCCGGCGCGGGGCCGGCCGCGACGGCGAGACCGGCCCCTTTGATAGTGATTATAGAAATTTCGAGGTGAAAACCAACGGTTTCAGCCGTGGATGAAGCCGACAACTGGGAATCAAACTACGCTGTTACGGTAGTCTGACTCCCCAATAGTTAAGAAGTACCAGTACTACATATAAGATATGGAGGTGCGGCGTACTGTCCTAGTCAAACTCGATGTGGACAGTGACGACGCCGCACTCCTCGAAGACACCGTCGACACATTCCTGTGGTGCGCTCAGTACGTCACAGACCACGCCTTCCAAGGCGAGTACGTCACTACTAACAAACCTACGCTGGACGACGAAACTTATGACGACGTGCGGGAGGCGACAGACGGCTTCAACGGTGGACTCGTCCAAGCCGCTCGCAACAAGGCCGCAGACGCCTGCAAAAGCGTCGTCGCACGCTGGAAGAACGGCAAGAAAGCGTCGAAACCGCGGTTCACTAGCCCGCATGTCGTCTACGACCACCGGACTGCAACTTTCTACGACGAGTACGTGAGTCTTGCCACTACGGATGGTCGCATCGAAGCCGACTACGTACTGCCAGATCGGGACAGTGACACACCCCACGCGGACTACCTCTTTACCGAGAAATACGAGACAACGGGGGCAGAACTGCACTACACGAACGGCAACTGGATGCTTCACATCCACTGCAAACGGGACGTGGAGTCTGACACGGCGGAACAGGCAACACCTGAGAACGGACCGGTTCTCGGGGTTGACCTCGGCGTGAACCAGCTTGCCGTCACCAGCAGTGGCACATTCTGGACGGGCGACGAGTTCGACCACTGGCGACGAGAGTACGAGAAGCGGCGTGGTGACTTGCAAGAACACGGGACACGGTGGGCACACGAAAACATCCAATCAGTCGGGCGGACCGAAGAAGGCCGGTTCAAGATGACCCTCCACCGCATCAGTAACGAACTCGTTGCTGAGGCTCGTGACCACGGCTGTTCGGTACTCGCGTTCGAGGACTTGACCGACATTCGTGAGCGAACCGGTGCATCGTGGGGACACAAGTGGGCGTTCAATCGCCTCTACGAGTACGTCGAGTACAAAGCCGAAGAACACGGTATCACAGTCGCGCAGGTTGACCCGGAGAACACGTCCCGGCGGTGTTCGACGTGTGGGTTCACCCACCCTGACAACCGCGACGGTGAGGAGTTTGAGTGCCTGAAATGTGGCTACCAGAACCACGCCGACTACAACGGGGCGAAGAACATCGGACTGCGGTATCTCCGTCGGAACCAAACCGGGGACGGCGGAGGCGCACCCTTGGGCGTGCGCTTGAACAGCGGGACGCTGAACGTGAACGGAGCGTATGAGCCTCCTGCCTCACCTGAGGCCAGAACGGGAGTCCACGCTGAATCCCACCCGTGCACGGGTGGGTAGCTCAAATGAGTCAGTCGATGTGACGTCGTATGTGGTTCACAGCGAGTCCGGGACGCCCTGGTCGCCGCCGAAGCTGTCGGCGTCGAACTCGTCGTCATCGTCGTCTGGGTCGTCAGCGTCCGACTCCTCGTCGGTCGATTCACCGCTTTCCGGGTCGTCAGCGTCGGCCCCGTCGTCAGCTCCGTCGTCGCCGTCAGTTGGGTCGGCCAGGTCCAGTTCGATCTCGTCGCCGGCATCCGAAGCGGTGTCCTCGCCGTCGCCGTCGGCGCGATCCGGTTCGGGTTCCTCGATCGACTCGGCGTTGATCGAACTCGGGACGACGTTCCCGCCGGCGTCCTCGTCCTGCTCCTGCTGTGCGGTCTCGGTCTGTTCTTCGAGTTCCGCGGCGATCTCCTCGAGTTCCGCCTCGTCGATCTCGTCGGCCGGCTCCTCCTCCGGACCTGTCCCGTCGCTGTCGGTCGCGGCCGAATCAGCATCCCCCTGCCCATCGGCCGACCTGGCTAGCCGACCGTCCGCAGCCGTGGCTTCGTCGCTGCCGCCGTTGGCGTCCGGGACGGCCTCATCGCCATCCGACCCACCAGCAGGATCGGCGGCCGCTGGCTCGTCCTGTGCGGAGGCCCCGCCGGCCTCTACGTCCGGGATGCTGTCGTCCATCCCGTCCGCCTGGTCGGGAGTGTCGTCGACCGCCTCGATGTCGAGGTCGAGCGAGACGCCTGCGTCGGTCCCGAGATCAGCCGCCTCATCCAGTTCTCTGGGGTCCTCCTCGGGCGGGAACTCGTCGGGGGCCGGCGGCTCGTGGATGTCCCTCGCAGTCTCCAGCGGGGACTCGGCGTCGCGGCGGAGGTCCTCGGCGGCGCCGCCCTCGCCGCTCGCGTAGGCGTTCGCCGAGTCGCCGAGCCACTCGGCCGCCCGCCACAGCGACTCCGCTTTGCGCTCCGCGCGCTCGAAGTAAATCCGTGATTTCTCGGTTTCGGCGAAGCGGGTGGCGGTGTTGAACTCGTCTTCGGCCGCCTCGAACTCCTGGAACGCCCGGTCGAAGTCGCCGTTCGCCATCATCCACTCTTTGTCCTGGTAGGCGTTCATCGCGCTGGTGAACGCCCGTCGCCCCTCGATGTAGTGGGCGTGACCCACGCGGTAGCGAGCCTGTGCGGTGTCCTGGCCGCCGACGTTCTGGATCACGTCCCGCACCTCGTCGACGTTCGGCAGCTCCGAGACGTCCTCGGCCACCCAGCTGTACTCGACGTCGCCCTGCGGGCCGAGAACGATGATCGCCCGCCGGGTCAGTCGGCCGACGGACTCGTCCTCGACGGCGACGCCGTACGCCTCCGCGACTTCGCCGTGGGCGTCCGACAGCAGCGGGATGTGCAGGTCGTACTCGTCGGCGAACGCCTGGTGGCTGTAGACGCTATCGGCCGACAACCCCAGAATCGAGACGTCCTTCTGCATCGTGAACAGGTCGAGTTCGTCCAGATCGGTCGTCCCGTCCACACAGGCGGGGTTGAAGTCGCCGGGGTAGAACGCGAGGATGACGATCTCGTCGCCGAGATACTCCGAGAGCGAAATCTGCTCGATCTCGCCGTCGCGCACGCCGGGCAACTCGAACGTCGGCGCCTCCTCGCCATCCTCGATCATTACACCTACTTTTTCGTTCGCATACTTAAGCGTGCGTGATCTGCCGTGTCCCTTTTTGCTGACCGGCGCGCTACGGCGTCTGTGGAGCTTCACGTCCGCTACGAGGGCGACGACGACCCCGAAAAGTGCACTGCGCGCCGTCTGGAACGGCTGGGCCAGGCCACGCTGCACCGGTCGGCACGGGAGACGCCGCCGGGGATCGTCCTCAACCCGTTTGCCGAGCAGGCGCTCTCGCCGGCCGACAGCAACGCCGGCGACCGTCTCGTGGCGCTCGACTGCTCGTGGGAGACCGCCGAGCGGGAAGCGTTCGACCTCGACGGCGCCCACCGGTCGCTCCCGTTCCTGGTGGCGGCCAACCCGATCAACTACGGGACGCCGTTCCAGTTGAACACCGTCGAGGCGTTCGCGGGCGCGCTGGTCGTTCTGGGCCACCGCCGGCAGGCTGCGGAGATTCTGGAGACGTTCTCCTGGGGGCAGACGTTTCTCGACCTCAACGAGGAGCCGTTGCGGCGCTACGCCGACTGCGCCGACTCGGGCGAGGTGATCGCCGTGCAGGAGGAGTATCTGGCCGAGGAGTAATACTGATACTGGTGGCTGTACGTACGTGAACACTCGAACTGAGAATCCAGGCGGAACGGGTCTGTCTCCGCAGATATACAGCCAGACGTGACTCCGTACAGTGCCAGGACAGTCCATCGGCTGTGTCGTGGCGCGAACAACGGGATTTGGGACGGCATGGCGTAACTGAATCACGTCTGGCTGTATAGCAGCGACTGGCGAGTAAACGAATTACAGCCACCAGTATGATCAGGCGGCGGAGCGTTTCGCGTCTTCGATCCGTTCGAGCAGCCGGTCTGCGAGGTCGGCAGCACGGTCGGCGTCAGCGGCCTCGGCGTAGACGCGGATCACCGGCTCGGTGCCGCTGGGACGGGCCAGCACCCAGGCGTCGTCGTAGTTCAGCCGGTAGCCGTCGATCGTGTCGGCCGGCGCCTCGGCCGCCGCGGCGGCGGCTTCGATCGCGTCAATCATCGCCTCGCGCTGGGCGTCGGTCTCGTAGCCCACGTTGTGCCGGACGTTGTGGTAGCCGTCGTAGGCGGCGAGGACCTCGCTTGCGGGCTGGTCGGCAAGCAGTTCACAGAAGCGCGCGGCGGTGTAGGCGCCGTCCCGAGCGGTCCGGTAACTGGGGAAGATGATCCCGCCGTTGCCCTCGCCGGCGACCGGGATCGACGCCCCCTCGGCGACGAACTCCCGGATCGCCGTGATGATGTGTGTGCTGCCGATCGGCGTCAGCCGGAGCTCCGCGTCGGCCGCGTCGGCCACGTCGACCAGCCGCTGTGAGGCGTTGACCGCGGAGACGACCACGTCGCCGGCGCCCAGTTCCGCAGCGGCGAGCGCGGCGAGCGCGGCGTCGCCCTCGGCGAACTCGCCGCGTTCGTCGAAGAAAATGGCCCGGTCGGCGTCACCGTCGTGGGCAACTCCCACGTCGGCATCGGCCGCCCGGACCAGCCGGCCGAGGTCCGCGAGGTTGGCTGCCACGGGCTCCGGCCGGCGGCCGGGGAAGTGCCCGTCGGGCTGGGCGTTGACCGTGACGACGCGACAGCCGAGCTGGCGGAAGAACTCGGGGCTCGTCAGCGTGCCCGCGCCGTGACCGGGGTCGAGCGCGACAGTCAGGTCCGCGTCGGCGATCCGCTCGCGGTCGACCGCCTCGAGCAGTTCCGCCCGGTAGCGGCGGTTGACCCCGTCGACGCGGGCCACCTCGCCGGTTTCGTCCCAGGGGACCAGCTCCGGGTCGGCGTCGAGTCGCTGCTCGATGCGTTCGAGCGTCTCCAGTGTCAGTTCGACGCCGTCGCTCCCGCAGAGTTTGATGCCGTTGTACTCGGGGGGGTTGTGCGAGGCCGTGACCATCAGCCCGGGGACGCCCTCGCGCTCGCAGTACGCCTGCAGCGATGGCGTCGGCACGACCCCCGGGCGGTCCACGCCACAGCCCACGCTCGCGAGGCCGCTCGACGCCGCGTCGGCGAGGAGTTCGCCTGTCTCGCGCGTGTCGCGCCCAACCGCTACCCTGTCGGCATCTGATGCGAACACCGCGCCGGCGGCCTGTGCCACAGCCATCGCGTCGGCCGGCCGAAGCTCTTCGAGGGCGACCCCGCGCACCCCACTGGACCCGAATACCTCCATTCAACTGCCTATCGGGACCCGGACGTGTTAGTGATTGCGTTATGCTTGACCTCCTTCCCGCGCTAACGCGCGAGGCTTTCGCCTTGATTTTCCGTAATGGCTGATAGGAAGATACTACGAAGTAATCGATGCGAGTTCGACCAGCTAAACGTGAGTCAGAGGGATAGAGAATCCCGAATCGCCGTGATGACTCCACCTGAAGAGTCCGCACTAGCCTGCTTCTCGTCGGCGAGTCGTTCGAGTTCGTCGAACAAGGTCTCCACCTGACGTTCAATTTCGTCCCGGACTTCGCGGACAGTCTCCATGTCTTGACCGTCCGGGTTCGTGAGATTCCATTCGTGCGACTCGACGCCATACTGCGCGGGGTTGAATTTCGTGATGGAGCACCCCATCGTGACCAAATAATCAGTGTCCTTCAGCTCTTCGAGCTCGGCGACGTACTTGGGAGTCTTGTCCGCGATGTCAACCCCGGCCTCTGCCATCGCTTCTACCACCTCTTCGTGTACCGTATCGGCGGGGTCCGTCCCACCTGAGTGAATCTCGACGACGTCTTCCAGTCCGCGTTCAGCGCGCTCGCGCTCAGCGAAGGCGGCTGCCATCTGGCTTCGTCCATACGGCATGCTAGTCAGGCCCGGTTAAGAAGTCTGCTATGTCAATTATATATTTATATATATCTTTGCGGAACAAAAACTGGGTGGGGATTACTACTTCACGACCGTCTCACCTCGTGGGAACGGAGCAATGACCGAATGGAGAGTACATCTCCTGTACCTTTCATTCGCCGAGTAGGGAGCTCCCGGGTCGGGAACAGTTCTATGACACGCTGCCACTTCTAACTAACATCCTCAATTTCAAGACCTGTGAGTAATGGCGACACAGGGGAGTTACAATTTTGGCAGCGTAGTCGGCCGATTGGAGACCGGGATGTCGGGTAGCGGGTAAGGCGGCATTGGCAGGTTTCGTACCCGGATATTAATAGAAAGGCGACCCCTAGTCGGGCTAATGGAATATACGATTCGGCGTGATGAATCGGTCTCGGACGAAGTCAAACGGATTGCCGAGGGCAAAATCGAGGCCGGCATCGAACACATTGATGGGGACATGGACCGCCACAAAATAGTCCATGAGGTTCGTAAACGATGCAAGGAGGTGCGTGCTGCCGCACGGCTGGTTCGGCCGGTGTTACCGACCTACAGTGAAGTGAACGCCCATTACCGGGACGCTGCCCGGCGCATCTCAGACATTCGAGATACACACGCTGCCATCGAAACCTTCGATGACCACGTCCGGCCAGCGGCAGAAGATGACGGGCGACTCTCCGCGGACACGCTAGACGGGGTTCGGGAGACACTCGTCAACCGTCGTGATGAGATGGCGACCGAACAGGATCTCGACCAGCGACTGGCAAACGTCCGCGCGGATCTGGTCGAAGGCCGTGAACGCGTCCCGGGCCTTCCTATCGCCACGGACGGTTACGATGCCGTCGCGGGCGGCCTGCGGAAGTCATACAAGCGGGCACGCAATCGGATGCCGGAAGCGTACGAGGACCCTGAGTTCGAAGCCTTCCACGAGTGG
>PXRK01000028.1:0-39096 GCA_003021015.1 Halobacteriales archaeon QS_4_66_20
TCCAGAACGGAGGGCAACACCGAGCGGATACGTCGAACCAACCCGCCACACCCTCACTTCGAGGGCCGAAGGTGCGTCAGCGAACCCGTAAGTTCACAGTCGGGGGAATCAACTGGTTGGATTCCCCACGGAGGAATCTTCGCCCTTCAGGGCGGAGAGGAGGTCAAACCAGCAGGGTGTTCAGCGCGTCGGGGACCACGAGCACGTCGCTGCCCGGTTCGATCGCGTCCGCGACGGTGTCGGCGTGGTGCATGAGGCAGTCCTCGACGACGTCGGGCGCCCCGCTGTCGGTGATCCAGACGTCGTGGTCCCGGAGGGCGCGCGCGACGACGAACGCGCGCTGGGCGCCGGGTTCGTACCCTTCGCTCATCTCCCGGTAGAGCGCGTCAGCATCGCTGGCCGCCGAGAGCCAGTCGTAGAACCGACGCTCACCGGTTCCCTCGCCGGCAGCTTCCGGGAGTCGCGCGGGGATCACGACGCGGCCGCCCGGCCGGAGCGGGTTGTGCGCCCCGAGGATGACATACGTCGCGGCGCGGGTCGTCTGGTAGAGGTTCGCGTCTTTCGGCGCGCCGACGCCGGCCAGGACGGCGTCGTAGCCGCCATCGACGTCGACCGAGAGCGCCTCCCTGGCGGTGGCGGCGAGGTCGGCGACGACCGCCCGGGGGTCGCCGGCGCTGGCGCCCACGATCCCCGCCGGGCTGTGGGTGACGTTACAGCAGAACTCGACGCCCGCCACGTCCCCCGCGCGGTCGAGAAACGCGCGGAACGGGTTGTCATCGATCCGTCCGAGGCGGACGCCGTCCCGGCCGAGGAGTTCGGGGCCGTGGGTGTAGCGGATCTGGGATTCGCCGCCGGCACCGATTACGGCGGTCTTGGCGCCGCCGGAGAAGCCCGCGTACTGGTGTGGTTCGACCATCCCTGTCGAACAGACGACGTCGGTCATCGCGACGGGTTCGAACAGCTCGATCGGGCAGCCGTCGACGATCCCGACCTCCACAGTTCGGTCGGGGTCGTGGTTGACCGCGAGGTCGGCGTGCTCGCCCAGCGCCGCCTCGATCTCGTCGTCGGTCATCGGTCGGTGGAGCCCCAGGCCGATCACGACGGTGACCTGCTCGCGGACGACGCCGGCGCGCTCGAGTTCGGCCAGCAGGATGTCGAGCAGGACGTCGTCCGGCGTCGCGCGCGTGACGTCCGTGACGACGATGGAGACGGTGTCGCCGGGGTCGACGCGCTCGGCGAGTCGCGGGCCGTGGGGGTTCGCGACGGCCCGCTCCGCGGCCGGCCGGACGTCGACGGCGGTGCCGCCCGCGGGTTCGGCGACCGTAACCGGGCAGCCCGGCAGCGCCACGGTGATCGACCCCTCGCCGAACGGCAGTTGGTACGCCATTGACGGCCGTTCGTCCCCGGGCGGTAAGTGGTTTGGTGCCGGGCCGGCGGGCGCTGCCCGTCAGCAGACCGCCCCTGCTGGCCGGCAACGTCCGGCCAAACCGTCGAACTAACAACCACAGATAAGCCCCTCGCCGACAAATTGGGGGTATGGCGCTCGACACGCTCGATCCGAACCCGGTGTGGGTTGCGGAGGCGTACAGCGACACGGTCGACATTCTGGAGGCGTACAGCGACGAGATCACGTACAGAGTCTGGGGTGGCGACTGGTGCAAGGACTGCCAGGCGAAACTCCCCGACTTCGGCGCCGCGCTGGATGCGGCGGGGGTGCCGGACGACCGCATCGAGGAGTACGAACTCGACCAGGACAAGCAGGGGCCGGGCGTCGATGAGTACGGCATCGAGTTCATCCCGACCGTCGTCGTCGAGCGCAACGGCGAGGAGGTCGCCCGGTTCGTCGAGGACGAACCGGTTCCGATCGCCGTCTACCTGGCGGACAGACTCGAAGCGGTGCTGGGCCACCCCAACGGCAACGCCACGTAACTGCACGCTGCGCGGTGAGTCCTGACGCCGTGCTGTTCCGAGCGCCTGCGCGTCTCACCCTCGGCGCCAACCGGAGCGCCTGCACACCTGCGATAATCTCTGATACGGTCGTTCGTGACTATTTTCGGGACTGCCTCGTCATATCGGACGTTTGCCGGGCTGTGACAAATGAACTGTGACACCGTAGCGGTAACGAATCACGAACGACCGTATGAGAGTGAGGAATTTGATCAGTGGGGAGGAGGTCAGGCCTGCTGTTCCTCGCCGTCGAGCTGGCGGACCGTCAGGACGGGTACCGGGGCGCGGCGCACGACGGACTCGGCGACGCTGCCCAGCAGAAACGCGTGCTCGCCGTGGCGGCCGCGGGTTCCCAGCGCGATCACGTCTGCGTCGACGTTCTCGGCGTACTCGATGATCTCCGTCGCGGGCTTGCCCTCCCTGACGGCAGTCTGGACGCTACCCCCGCCCTCGTCGCGCACGAACGACAGCGCCTCGTTGCCGGCCGTCCGCATCGCCTCGCGGATCTCCTCGCGGACCGCCTCCGGCGTCCCGCGTATCTCGCCGGCGTCGACGACGTACAGCGCGTGGACGGTCGCGTCGAAGCGGTCGGCCAGGTCCAGCGCCGTCCTGACGCCGCGCTTCGCGCTGTCGGAGCCGTCTGTCGCGATGACCACCGTCTCGAACATACCTCCGCTACTCCCGGCGGCTGTAAAAGGCGCGCGGTTTTGCCCCGGGGGGCACCTGGCGGATCGGCGGGTTTTTGCCTGCACCGGTCGAACCGTCTGTCGATGGATGCCGACATCGAACTTGTCCTCGCCGCGGTCGACAGCAGCGACGAGGCGGTCGAGGCCGCCGAGTACGCGATCGCGATCGCCGAGCGCGACGACGCCGACCTGCACCTCCTGCACATTCTCGACCAGCGGGTCATGCGCGGGGTCGAGACCGGCGACGTGTCGGCCGAGACCGTCGCCGAGCAGCAGCGCGCCGTCACCGGCCGCGTCCGCGAGCGGCTCCCCGACTCGGTGACGCTGACCCACTCGGGCGCACTCGGGTTCTCCACCACCCGACTCGGCCAGACGCCCGGCAGCGTCGTGCTCGACGCCGCCGAGGAACTCGACGCCGACTTTCTCGTCGTCCCCCGGGTCAACGCCAGCGGGGCCACCGACGAGGTGCTCTGCAAGGCGGCGCTGCACGTCCTCGAATACGCGAGTCAGCCCGTCCTGTCGGTCTGATCGCATCCGACCTGTCGGCTCCCGCAAGCCGGCGTGTCAGGACTGGTCGAGCCGGAGGGCCATCTCCATCTCGAAGCTCGCCGAGTTGGTGGTCTCGAAGCCGATCTTCTTGTACAGGGCAACAGCGGGCTCGTTCCACCGCTCGACCGACAGCCAGACTCGCTCGATGCCGCGCTCCTCGGCGAGTCCGAGCCCCGTGCGGACGAGTTCCGTCCCGATGTGGGCGCCCTGGTACGGCTGAAGGACGAAAATCGCGAGCTCGTAGCTCTCGCTGCGGTCGGCGACCAGCATGACGTGTCCGACTGCGTCGTCGTCGTGGTAGGCGACGACGTGCAGCGAGTTCTCCGCCTCCAGCAGCTCTAGCCACTCCCTGATGGCGTCCTCGCCGGTCGGGGGGATCCCCTGGGCCCGGTCTTTCGGGTCGAACGCCAGGTACATCTCCACGAGCGGCTCGACATCGTCGGGCCCCGCAACGACGAGGTCGATCTCCCGGCCCTCCCTGTCGGTGATCGTCCGTGGCGGGGTCGGGAAACCGTCGATCGGTTCGTCCGGGAACGTGCTCATCGTACCAGCGTCACCGTCGTTTGGGCGTTGAGCAGGACGAACTCGAGCGTGCTCCCGAGCTGGATCTTGCCGAGCGGGCTCCGGCGGCCGCCCGGCAGGACGATGCGATCGTACCCGCCGTCATCAGCCAGTTCGAGCAGGCCGCTCCCGGGCTCGCCCGCGATCAGCTCGACGCCCGCGTCGAACGACGCCGTCTCCAGCCGGTCGCGGACGCTCGCCTCCACCGCGTCGAGCGACCCATCACCGGCCGCGTAGACGGCGACGGTCACCTCGTCGCCGGCCTCCCGCGCGCGCTCGATCGTCGCCGCGAGCGCTCGCATGCCGCGGTCGGTGTCGTCGACGCCCACCAGTACGCGCATGTGTCCTCCGAGAGGCGCCGCGTACAAAAACGCGACGACACCTCCTCGTAACTGTGGACCGTCGATACCCTTTTTCTGACAGCGAGCCCTTGACCGCAGTATGGACGAGGACCCAACGGCGGGCGTCGACGACGCTCCTGACGAAGGCGCCACGGACGAAGAGCCGACAATCCCCGCAGACGTCCGCTCCTACGACAAGTTCACGAAGATCGACGGGAGCACGTACGACCGCGCGAACGAGTTTCTCCGCGAGCGGACGCACATCACCGCCCGGGAGTGGGCGATCGCCCGCCTCTGTGCGGACTTCCGGACCGAGACGGGCGTCGAGATGACGAAGATCGGCGAGAACCTGCCACACCTCGTGCCGTTCATGACAGACACCTACTCGCCGCAGGCGGTCAACCAGGCCCGCGCGTCGTTCGAGGGGAAGGTCCGCAAGGCGGGGGCGACGTTCCTCTACGGGGCAATGTGTGACTTTTTCACCGCCGAGGAACTCGACGACGTGATGTACGAGGCGACGGAGGTGGCGAAGTTCCTCCTGGAGGTCGAGGGAGTCGACCTCGCGGTCGAGGACGAACTCGAGGCGGAAGATCGCATCTCGGAGGTCATGCGCGAGGTGCGCGAGCACAGCGTGGCGCTGCGCCACGACGAGGTGACCTGCCCTGACTGCGGCCACCGGTTCGAGGCTGACGCCAGCGACGACTGATAGTGTGACTGTTCCCGGGGTCGACCGCCCGCACGACCCGCAGTCGGTGCGGCCGCTCTCGTACCTCGTGTGACTGTTCCCGGGGTCGACCGCCCGCAGTCGTGCGGTCGATCCTGGAACGACTCACAATAAGCACTATGACTGCGGCTAGTTCGGCCGGTCGTCTGCTCCGGGTTCCGGCTGCTGGTCCGTTTCGGGTTCCGGCTGCTGGCCCCTTTCGGGTTCTGGCTGCTGGCCCCTTTCGGGTTCCGGCTGCTGGCCCTTTTCGGGCTCCGACCGGTCAGGAGCCGACTGCTCGCGCACGTTTTTGCCTCGCGGCGCGGCGAACGGTTCCGCGGCGTCGCGCTCGTAGACGATCTCGCCGCGCACCATCGTCCACTCGGGGAAGACGCCGACCCGGCCCTCGAACGGCGTCCAGTCGCATCTGGTGTGCAGTTCCGTCCCGCGGATCGTCTCCGTCGTCCCCGGATCGACGAGCACGAGGTCGGCGTCGTTCCCTTCGGCGACCCGCCCCTTGTTCGGGAGGCCGAAAACCTCGGCGGGGTTCGCGGCCGTCAGGTCGCGCACGCGCTCGAAGGTCAGCGGGCCGCGGCGCGCCTCGGCGAGCAGCAGCGGCAGCGCTGTCTCGACGCCGGGGACGCCGCTGGGCGCGCTCCAGACGTCCGTCTCCTTCTCCTCGCGCGTGTGCGGCGCGTGGTCGGTCGCGATCATGTCGACCGGACCGTCGACGACGCGTCTGTAGACGCGCTGGCGGCGCTTCTCGCGGCGCAGCGGCGGGTTCATCTGGCCGAGCGTGCCGAGGTCGCCGAGGTCACTCCGGGAGAGCAGCATGTGGTGGGGCGTCACCTCGCAGGTCATCCCCGCCTCCGCGGCGGCGTCGATCCCCCGCGGCGTACTGGTGTGGGCAACGTGGATCCCGACCCCCCGCTCGGCAGCGATCGTACACGCCCGCTCGACCGCGGCAACTTCGGCCCGCGCGGCCCGGTAGGCGCTCCAGGCGTCGGAGTCGTCGCGCTCGCGGGCGCTCTCGTTGAACAGCGACGCGTCCTCGGCGTGGACCGTCACCGGCACGCCGTGTGCGGCGCCACCCTCGAGCGCGTTGACGAACAGCGACTCGCCGATCCCCATCTCGCCGGTCGAGTCCGCGAGAAACACCTCGCCGAGCGCGAACAGCTGGCGGTCGAGCAGCCTGTCCGGTCGCCAGTCCGGCGTCACGCCGCCGTTGACGCCGAAGTCGACCAGCGACTGCCGGGCGTACTCCAGTTTCTGGTCGAACGTCGCCCCGTCGACCGTCGGCGGGTCGGTGTTCGGCTGGTCGACGACCGTCGTCACGCCGCCAGCGGCGGCGCTTTTCGACCCGGTCTCCCAGGTCTCCTTGTGGTCGAAGCCCGGCTGGCGGAAGTGGACGTGTGCGTCGATCATCCCCGGCAGCAGTCGCTTGCCGGTCGCGTCGACGACGCGCTCGTCGGCGGCCGCGTCCAGCTCCGGGGCGACGGTGTCGATCGTCTCCCCGCTGACGCGGACGTCGCGGGTGCGGCCGTCCGCGAGCGTCGCGTTCCGGATGAGCATACCTACGGTCTGACGCTGGGACACCCTAAGTGTCCCGGACCTCCGCGACGGTCGCCTCGCGGCCGTCCCGGAGCGTCCGTTCGATGGTCCGACACACCGTCGTCGGGTTGCTCGGCCCGCCAGCGCGGGCGACGCTTCCGACGGCGTCGGGGTCGAACGGGACCGACAGCGCCTCGTAGATCGGTTCCAACACTGCAGCGATCGCGTCGTGATCGCTGACGACGACGATCCCCGAGACGGCGGCGACGTCGCGGTGCACCCGCTGTGCGAGACCGACGATTTTACCGTCGGCCGACAGCGAGTGGGTGCCGGGACAGAACGCCCCCTCGGGTTCCCCGCGCTCGGCGTTGACGCCCAGTTCGGCGAGCGCGGCCGCGATCGTTTCCGTCGCGTCGTCGTACCGCTCCTGGATGCCGGTCCGGGAGTCGGCGATCGGTTCCGTCGCGACGAACGCGGCCGTGGTGCCCGTAAAGACGACGGCGCGGCCGCCAACGGTCCGCTCGACCACCGGGTAGTCGCTGTCGGCGGCGGCCTGCCGGGCCTGCTCGTACCCCTCGCGGTTCGCGTCACGCCGGCCGAACGCGACGTGGGGGGGCGGCGTCCAGACCCGGACCGCACGCTCGCCGGTCTCGGCTGTGTGATCGACGAGCCCGTGGGTCCGCTCCCTGTCGGCCCCGGGCGTCGCTGCCCGGCCGCGAAGGACGTGCATACCCGCCATTGGGGGAGCCAGCTAAGAAGGCTGTCGCTCACTGGGGGCGAACAGGTGACACGGACGCCCCGCGACGCGGTGTGCCACACTCCCGCTGGCCGCGCCGCGGCGATGCTCATACTGGTGGCTGTAAGTACGTGAAAACTCGAATTGAGAATCCAGGCGGAACGGGTCTGTATCCTCAGATAGTAGAGACTGATGAGTAAAAGAATTACAGCCACCAGTATCAGCGCACACGGTGGATGCTTCGTTCCGGTACGTAAACCCGCGGCCGTGCGGGGCGATAGCGCCGACCGACGAGGCTATACCGGTGTCGGCCAACACGACAACGATGGAAGTCTCGCTGCCACGGGCGCTGCTCGACCAGTACCGTCGCTTCAGCCTCTACAACTCCCCGTACGTCGCCCACGACGGCGGCTGTGCGATCGACCTCTACCCCGAGGGCGACGTCGCCATGTCGCCGGTCGCGGGGGAGGTCCTCGACATCCGGACCGTCGAGGCACCGCCGAAGCCGTACGCGGCGACTCACGACCACCTGGTGGTGATCGACGCTGGGTCACACGTCGCGAGGCTGCTGCACGTGAACCCATGGGTCGACCCCGGCGAGACGGTCGGGGTCGGACAGGAGATCGGCGACTTCGTGCGGGCCGGTTTCTTCGCCCCCTGGGTCCCCAACCACATCCATCTCGGGTTCCGGGACCCCGACGCCAACTACTACCGGGCCTCGGGCTCGCTCCCGATCGAGATCGGCGTCGACCCCGAGCCACTATCGTGGGACGGCACCGGGACGGTCGTCGAGACGGGCGACACCTGGGCGCGGCTCGACGCGCCGGCACACCCCGATCCCGGCGGCCACTTCGTCGGCCTGGCGAGCGACAGTGGGGTCCTCGACGGCGGGTTCCCACACTACGACTGCGGCGGCCTCCTCGGCGACGGCGACAGGGCCCTGATCGCCGGGACGGAGGTGGGCACCGTTTCGGGTCGAGACGTGGCGTGGCACGACTGCACGGTCCGGGCCAACGGTGACCCGGTACGGGGCATCGCGCTGTTCTGTGGCAAGGACGCGTTCGGGATCAAACTCGTCGGCGAGGGAATCGACCTGCGGGTCGGCGAGGGCGTCACGGTGACGGTCGGCTGTGGCAGCCGCATCGATTGACCGTCACGCCCGTTCCGAAGCATATACCATCCCGGCGTCGGAGAGGGGGAGACGAGAGCTGATGCACCCGTGACCGAGGACCCGGGAGACGGGACGCCGGACACCGACAGCGCGCGCCGGCGACTGCTCCGAGCGATCGGTGCCGGCGTCGCCGGCGGTGGACTCGCCAGCCTGCTGTTGCCCGGAGCGACGGAGTCGCCGGCGATCGAGGACGCGGCGGCTGGCCCCGTCGACGAGGGGACCGAGGCGGTCCCGGAGCCGGAGACGCCGTACGCCGTCTGGCAGTACGTCCCGACCGACGGCGGCCTCCGGTTCGAGCCGACGTCGCCGATCAACGTTGTCTCGCCGCTGGAGAACGGGTCGTTCGACGGGCTCGTTGACGTGTTCCGCGACGCGGGCTGGTACGAGTCGCCGGCGGAGTATGTCCGGTACGCCTGGGACCGGACGAGCGAGCGCTACCGCCTCGCGAGCTACGTGGGGGCAGAGACGCAGTTCGGCGTGGCCGGCCGGCTCCACGTCCGCTGCTGGCACCTGGAGGGGACCGCCTCGATCCAGGCCCACGTCGACACGCCGGCGCGGCCGAAACACGGGATCCACTCCTACAGCGAGGGGCGAGCGGCGGTCGAGGCGCTCGTCCGGGACGCGGGGTGGCGCGTCGCGGAATCGCGACTCGCCCTCGGTAACGACAAGCGGCCGGACCACGACGGTATGGCGAGCGTGATACGGTGATGAGCGGGGGCGACGACGCGGCGGAGGAGCCGGTCGGCGGGCCGGCGCGGCTCGACCGGTCCGACCTGGCGGCGCTGTTCGGCCGCGTGCGCTGGCGGACGGCCGCGGGCGGCGCGAGCCTCGTCGCGGCGGCCCTGCTCGCGGTCGTGGCGCTGGTGGCCCCGCAGTGGCTGTTCGAAGGTGAGACGAACGCCGGTCTCGTCCCGCTGTTCGACGGCGTCGTGGGGGTCGCGATCGTGCTCGTCGGGCTCTCGGCCGTCGCGGGCGTCGGCTACGGGCTCTGGAACGGCGGGCCGGTGCTAGCGTATGCGATGCCGACGCTCCCGTGGCTGGTCGGGGGCACCGTCGCGGGGCAGCTCGCCCTGACCGTCGACGCAGCCCTCGCGCTGTCCGGCGGCGCCGCCGCGGCGACTGCCGCGACGTACTCCGTTCGCCGGGTCACCGGCCGGACGACGAGCGTGACGGAGGTTGGGCTCGCGCTCGCGACCGGCGGAACAGTCGTGGCGGCCGTCACGCTCTGGCGCGTCCGTGCCGCCGCCGGCGGGTATGCGAGCACGGGCCTCCGGGTCGCGGCCGCGCTGCTGGCCCTGACGATGGTCGCGCTGGTGCTCCAGGTCGTGTTCACCCTCGACGACGTGGGCGACCAGCAGAGTTAGGACTCGTCGTCGTCGGACTGTTTGGACGGCCAGGTGACGCTTCCGAGGAACGGGACGCCGGTCTTCTGGGCGGCCCGCGAGATCATGTGGGCACCGGTCGGCACCGTCAGGAACAGAAAGAGGATGCCGATCAGCGACGGCAGGCCCGCGCCGCCCGGGCCGAAGTGGACGAAGCCGGCGAGGAAGATCGCTGCCGTGCCCAGCGTCGTCGGCTTGCTGGTGGCGTGCATCCGGTTGTACACGTTCGGCAACCGCAGCAGGCCGATTGTGCCGACCGTGAGGAACAGGCAGCCGATCGCCACGAGAACGACGATCGTCGCCTCTGTAACGGTCACCATCGGCCGGTCACCCCCAGGGCGCGCTCGGCGCGGGCGCGGGACCGAGCGCCGATCATGGCTCCCCCCATCTGGTAATGATGTCGCCCTCGGTGACGTACTTCGCGACGGTCACCGTCGAGAGGAAGCCGATGATCGCGAGCACGAGGCTGACGGTCACGAACAGCCCGCGGTCGGTCTTGATCGCGAACAGAATCGCGATGGCGACGACGTTGGTGGCGATGGCGTCGAGCGCGACGACGCGGTCCGGCACCGTCGGCCCGCGGATGACGCGGTAGCCACACAGCAGGCACAGCCCCGCGACGAGCACGAGCGCGGCGTCGATCGCCGTCGCAGCGATCCCTCCGGGGGCACTCATCGGTCGCTCCCCTCCCCCGGTCGCTCCTCGGTCACGCTCCCGCCTGGTCCGTGCTCCGCGTCCCGCTCGGGTACCGTTTTCGGCTCCGGCGGATGGTCCGGCGGGTGGACCCGGATCTCCGGCGGCGGGTCCTCCGGCGAGCGCTCCTCGTCGAAGATTTCGAGCGCGTAGTCCTCCCAGGTCCGGATCGGGTCGACGACCGCCTCGGGGTCGCGGCCGTCGATCATGTGGACGTACAGCGCGTTCTCGTCGGGGTCGTGATCGAGCGTGATCGTCCCGGGCGTGATCGTGATGCTGTTGGCGATCGTCGTGATCCCGACGGCGGTCTGGACGCGCAGCGGGACCAGTATCACCTGGGGCTCGAACTGCGGTTCGATCCGCAGGACGCGGTAGGCGACATCGAGGTTCGCGACGATCACCTCCTTGGAGAACACGACGATGTAGCCGACGACGTAGGGGATCGCACTGATCGTCCCCAGGAGGTCGATCTCCTCCTCGTAGAGCCGCCGGAACACGTACGCGATCGGCAGGCCCACCGCGGTACCGACCAGGAAGTTCCCCAGCAGGGATCGCGGCGTCAGCGCCGCGCCGCGGACGAACACCCACAGGACCGCAAACAGGAGGCCGGCGACCAGCCAGCGCCGCACGTTCACCCGCGCCGACCCGCGGCGGGCAGTCACGCTGTCTCACCCCCCTCAAGGTCGACGGCTTCGACGTATCCCTCGCCGTCGAGTGCCGCCTCCGCGGCCGCGTCGGCGAACCCGTACACCGGCTCGAACCCGACGCCGACGACGACCAGCAGGACCGCCATCGTCGCGAGGACGGCGACCTCGCCCCGTTCGAGCGCGCCGGCCGCGACCGCCTCCGACTGTGCGCCCCAGAAACAGCCGATCCAGGCCCGCGTCGAGTACACGATGGTCAGCACGGCCCCCGCCAGCAGGACGCACACCACGGCTGCGGCCCCCGCCGTCGGCGCGCTGGCGAACTGCGTCACCGCCGCGTCGAACACGAACAGCTTGCCGAAAAAGCCCGCCAGCGGCGGGATTCCCACGAGGGAGAGACTCCCCAGCAGGAACACGCCGGCGAACGTCGGCGAGCGCTGGCCGATGCCGCCCAGCGCCGCGATCTCGGTCGTCCCGGTCGCGTCGCGGATGGCGGCCGTCGAGAGGAACAGCAACCCCTTGGTGAGCGCGTGGTGCAGCGCGTAGATCAGCGCCGCGAGGATTCCCAGGTGGCGCAGTTCCGGCGAGGTGGTCGCGGCGGCCAGCGCGACGGGGACGGCGATGAAGCCGACCTGGCCGACACTGGAGTACGCGAGCAGGCCGTCGAGGCGGTCCTGGGCGACGGCGCCGATCCCCCCGACGAGGATGCTGGCGGCGGCCATCAGCAGCAACACCGGCGCGAGGAACGCCAGCGGCGCAGTCTCGACGGGGATCAGCGGGACGTCCGCCGTGAACGCGACGCCGCCCAGCACGGTGAAGTACAGCCTGACGATGGCGTAGATGCCGACCTTCTTGGTGGCGCCGGCGAACACGGCGGCGACCGGCATCGGCGCCGACCGGTACGCCGAGGGGACCCAGAACTGGAACGGCGCCAGCCCCGCCTTCAGCCCGAACGTGACGAGCA
Organism: Halobacteriales archaeon QS_4_66_20; assembly: GCA_003021015.1. GTDB lineage: Archaea > Halobacteriota > Halobacteria > Halobacteriales > Haloarculaceae > Halovenus. The sequence goes on from PXRK01000028.1 coordinate 11,929, forward strand.
ACAGCCCCGTGAGGCCGACGACCGGTGCCGTCTGGACGTCCGCTCCGGGGTCGGCGAGCAGGTGGGCCATCTCGGCCAGGTTGAGCGTCCCGACCGTCGCGTACAGGCCGCCGATCGCCAGCAGCATCAGCGCGCCGCCGAGGATGTTGAGCACGACGTACCGCATCGCGGCGGCGGTGTGCGTGTCGTTGCCGTAGAAGCCGACGAACACGTAGCTGGCCATCAGCATCACCTCGAACCAGACGAACAGGTTGAACAGGTCGCCGGTGAGGAAGGCGCCGGTCGCCCCGAGCAGGAGAAACTGGAGCAGCGGGTGGTAGTACGTCCGCTGGTTGGCCGGCTTGATGAACAGCACCGAGAAGGCGGCGGCGTAGACGGCGACGACGGCCGTGATGGCGAGCATGAACGCCGCCAGCGCGTCGGCGACGAGCGTGATGCCGAACGGGGCGTCCCAGCCGCCGACCTGGTAGGTGAGCGCCCCGCCGTCCACGACCGTCCAGGCGAGCGCCGCCACCGCGGCCGCGTACGCGAGCGCGCCGGCGACGCTGCCCCACCGCTGGAGGCGGGGCCAGCGCCCGATCGCGAGGACGGCGACGCCGCTCGCGAGGGTGGCGATCATCGGCCCGGCGACGACTGGCTCGTTCACTGTGCGAACTCCCTCACGTTCATCGTTCCGTTCTCCTGGTAGGCGCGGTACGACAGCACCAGCGCGAACGCGGTCATCCCGAAGCTGATGACGATCGCCGTCAGAACGAGCGCCTGGACGAGCGGGTCGGTGGTCGCCGGCACCTCCTCGCCGCCGTGGCCCGAGAGGATCGGCACCAGGTCGTGGGTGCCCTCCCGGATGCCACCCATCGCGATGAGGTAGACGTTCGCCGCCTGCGTGATGATCGACAGCCCCCAGACCACCTTCACGAGGTCGTCGCGGAGCAGCAGGAAGGTGCCGAGCGCGAACAGCGCGCCGACCGTCGCGGCGATGACGAACGTCATTCGGCACCCACCACCGAGAAGATCGCCAGCAGGCCGCCGACGACGACGCAGTAGATCCCCACGTCGAAGACGAGCGCGGTCGCCAGTTCGACCTCGCCGAACAGCGGGAGGTGGACGTAGTCGAACGTCTGGCTGAGGAACGGTTCGCCGAACAGCAGCGCCCCGGCGCCGCTGGCGAGCGTCACTGCGAGCCCGAGCGTGAACAGCCGGCGGTACGTCGTGACGGTCCGGTGCTCGAAGATGCCCCTGCCGGGGTCGACGTCGCGCTCGAGCACGCTCACCTCCAGGTAGTCCAGATCGTAGGCGACGTACACCAGCGCGAACGCCGCGACCGTGAGGACGCCGCCGATGAACCCGCCGCCGGGCAGGTTGTGCCCCTGCAGGAACAGCGAGATGGCGACCACGAGCACAATCGGCACCACCACGCGCGCGGTCGTTTTCATGATGATGGTGGTCATCGCGGCTCACCTCCCCGCGTACGCGTCATCGGGTCTCCCCCCTGCCCCGCATCGCGAGCAGCACGAGCACCGACATCGCGGCCATCGCGATGACGATTGCCTCCCCGAGCGTGTCGAACGCCCGGAAGTCCGTCAGGATCACGTTGACGACGTTCGTCCCGCCCCCTTCTTTGGGGGCACGCTCGACGTATTCCTTGGCAGTGCCTGACAGCGACCCCCCGCCCGGCGGCGCGACCAGCAGCACCGAGACGAACGCGGTCGCGCCGACGACCAGCGAGAGCGCGGCGTCCCCCGCGGCGACGGAGACGTCGAGTTCGCCGTAGAACGCCGGCAGCTCCTCGATCACCAGCAGGAAGATCAGAAGCAGCAGCGTCTCGACGACGAGCTGGGTGAGCGCCAGGTCGGGCCCGCTGGCGAGGATGTAGAAGATGGCAACCATGAACCCGAGGATGCTCAGCGTCAGTACGCCGGTGACGTGGGTGTCGGTCGCGGTCACCGCCAGTGCCGCGACGACCGCGACGCCGAGGACGAGCACCATCGCGGTCGGGACGCCGAGGCCGGCGATGGCCGGGGTGGCGTCTGTCGCGGCGTAGCCGGCGAGCGTGATGGCGCACGTCCCGGCGAGGGCCCACCAGACGTAGCTGCGGATCAGCCCGGTGTGGAGCCACCTGCGGATCCCGTCGCTGCCGCGGTCGACGCCCGCGAGCAGGCCGCGGTACAGCGCAGTCGGGTGGACGGCGCTCGACAGCCGGTAGCCTCGATTGACGACCGCGAGCACGCGGTCGTAGGCGGGGAACAGCGCGACGCCGAACCCGACGGCGAGCAGGCTCATGGCGACCGGCCCCGACAGCTCCAGCGGGAGTTCGGCGTGGACCGACACCGTCTCGCCGGCGGTCGCCGTCGCCAGCGCGCCGTCCTGGACGAGCAGGTCGATGGTCCGCTCGGGGAGGACGGTCGCGACCACGGCAGCACCCGCGAGCAGCGCCGGCGGTCCGACGAGCGCCACCGGGGGGCGGTGGACCGCGCCGAGGCCGTCGGGGCGGTCGCCGAGGAACAGCCAGAGGAACCGCAGCGAGTACAGCACCGTGAACACGCTCGCGACGGTCGCCGTCACGGGGTACAGCCAGGCGAGACCGCCGCCCGCCTGGGCACTGTCCCAGGCGGCCGCGAACAGCAGTTCCTTCGAGTAGAACCCGTGCAGCGGCGGGATGCCGGCCATCGACAGCGCTGTCACGACGGTGATGGCGGCGGTCACCGGGAGGTCCCGCCAGAGCCCGCCGAGGTCGTCGACGCGGCGGGTGCCGACCTCGTGGGCGACGATGCCGGCTACGAGGAACAGCGCGGCCTTGAACAGCGCGTGGTTGAGCAGGTGGTACGCCCCGGCTTCGGCGCCGTAGTGGATCTGGAAGCCGAACGCGGCGACCATCAGGCCGAGGTGGCTCGCCGTCGAGTACGCCAGCAGCTCCTTGATGTCGACGGCCCGCACCGCGAGCACGGCACCGACGGTCATCGTCGCCAGCCCGAGCGTGGCGATCAGCAGTTCCCACTCGGGGCCGCCGAACAGCGGCCGGAGCCGCCCGAGGGCGTAGACGCCGACCTTGACCATCGTCGCGGAGTGGAGAAACGCCGAGACGGGCGTCGGTGCGACCATCGCGCGGGGCAGCCAGAAGTGCAGCGGTACCTGCGCGGATTTCGCTCCCGCCGCGACGGTTACGAGCGCCAGCGCCGGGAGGAACAGGCCGCTGTCCTCCAGTTGGGTGCTAATGCTCCCCCCAGTCGCTTCGGCGGCGAGGATGGTAGCGAGGTCGAAGGTGGGGTCGGCCGCGCCCCCGCCGAGGACGACGCCGGCGGCGCTGGACAGCAGCAGGATGCCCGCGAGCAGGCAGAGCCCGCCGCCGACGGTGATCAGCATCGCCATGCGGGCGGAGAACTGCGAATCGGCCTCCTCGGTGTGGTAGCCGATCAGGACGAACGAACAGACGCTCGTCAGCTCCCAGAACAGGAAAAAGACGAGCAGGTCCGACGCGAACGCGACGCCGAGGATCGACCCCATGAACGCCGACAGCGTCGCGTAGAAGCGGACGAGGTTCGGCATCCCGTGCATGTACGCCGCCGAGTAGGCGAAGATGACGACGCCGATGCCGCTGGCGAGCAGCGCGAACAGCAGCGCCCAGCCGTCGACGTAGAAGCGAATGGCGACGTCCATCGACGGAATCCAGGGGGCCGAGACGGTCCCGCTGGTGCCCACAAGCGAGGCGACCAGGCCGAAACAGACCGCCGCCACGGCCGCGCCGGCGTAGCCGACCCGCTCGCCGAGCAGCCGGTAGCCCAGCGGCAGCAGCGCCGCTGCGAGAAACGGGAGCGCGACTGCCGCGAACACGACCCAGCGTTCTGGCGCCATCGATTACCTGTAGTCAACGCCAGCCCAAACTTAACCTTGCATATTCGTCATAGATCGTTGCGCTTCCGCCGCCGTGTTTTTTACCCGCCATCCCCTCCCTGCAGGTATGTCGCTACAGGAGCACCTCGTCCCGGCGTTCGAGCCGGTGGCTGCCGAGGACGCCGTCGTCGCGGGGCCCACGTACCGGATTACTGTGCTGACCCCGCGCCTGGTTCGGCTGGAACACAGCCCGGACGGCACGTTCGAGGACCGACCGAGCCAGCTCGTCTGGTACCGCGACCAGCCAGTCCCCGAGTTTACGGTCGAACGTGCGGACGGGACAGTCGAACTCGAGACGGACGCCCTCAGGCTGACGTACGACCACAGCGCCGGCGAGGGGTTCGCGCCGGAGACGCTGTCGGCCGAACTCGCCGACGGCACCGTCTGGCAGTACGGCGACGAGGGCGGGACGCTCGGCGGCGCGCTCCGGACGCTCGACAACGTCGACGGCTCGGCGCCCGTCGAACCGGGGCTGCTCTCGCGCGACGGCTGGACCGTCGTTGACGACACCGACCGGCTGGTGTTCGACGACGAATGGGTAACACCTCGCGAGGCGCCGGCGGGGTACGAGGACCTGTACTTCTTCGGGTATGGCCGGGCGTACCGGGCCTGTCTGGAAGATTTCACCGCGATCGCGGGCGAGGCGCCGCTGGTGCCGCGGTGGGCGCTGGGCACCTGGTGGAGCCGCTACAGGGAGTACAGCCAGGACGAACTCCGCGATCTGCTGACGGCGTTCAAGCAGCGCGGCCTGCCGCTGTCGGTCTGCGTGATCGACATGGACTGGCACGTCGTGGACAACCCCCACCACAGCGGCTGGACAGGCTGGACCTGGGAAGAGTCGCTGTTCCCCGATCCTGCCGACTTTATCGACTGGCTGCACGACGAGGGCGTCCGGACGACGCTGAACCTCCACCCCGCTCAGGGCGTCCACCCCCACGAAACCCAGTACGAGGCGTTCGCCGAAGACGTGGGGATCGACCCCGAGCGCAGCGATCCAATCGCATTCGACGCGACCGACACCGAGTTCCTCCGGGGGTACGTCGAGCACCTGCTCCATCCGCTGGAGGACGAGGACGGAATCGACTTCTGGTGGATCGACTGGCAGCAGGGCGACGAGTCCGCGGGCATGGCGGGGCTGGACCCGCTGTGGGCGCTCAACCACATCCACGCGCTCGACCGCACCCGCGACGGACGGCGGCCGTTTATCCTCTCGCGGTGGGCCGACCTCGGCGGCCACCGGTACCCGGTCGGGTTCTCCGGGGACACGTACATCTCCTGGGCGTCGCTGCGGTTCCAGCCGTTCCTGACGGCCACGTCGGCGGGCGTCGACTTCGGCTGGTGGAGCCACGATATCGGCGGGCACATGGGTGGGACGGCGGACCCGCAGGCGTTCGGCGAACTGTACGCCCGCTGGACGCAGTTCGGCGCGCTCAGCCCGATCAACCGCATCCACACGACGAAGTCGCGGTCAGTCGACAAGCGCCCCTGGACGTTCCCCGGCGAGGTGGCTGACGCGCTGGAGGATGCACTCCGCTTTCGCCACCGCCTCATCCCCTACCTGTACACGATGGCGTGGCGCGACCACACCGAGAGCGTCCCGCTCGTGCGGCCGATGTACCTCCACCACCCCGAGGCCGACGCGGCCTACGAAACGCCCCACCAGTACTACCTCGGGAGCGAACTCGTCGCCGCACCGCACTTGCGCGAGCGCGACGACGACACGAACCTCTCTCGACGATCCGTCTGGCTGCCCGACGGCGAGTGGTTCGACTTCCGCTCCGGGGAGCACTACGAGGGCGACGCCTGGCACGCCCGCTACGGCGACCTGGACGACCTTCCGTTGTACGCCCCCGCGGGTGCGATCGTTCCCCTGGGACCCGACGTCGACTGTGGCGGGATCGACAGCCCCGAGACGCTCACCGTCGTGGCGTTCCCGGGCGCGGACAACAGCGTCGCCCTCTACGAGGACGACGGCACCTCGCTCGATCACCGGGGCGGCGCGTACGCGACGACGCCGCTCTCGCAGACTACCGCAGACGGCCGTCTCACGTTCGAGATCGGGCCCGTCGAGGGCGACCTCGACCAGGTTCCCGACGAGCGCGACTACGAACTGCAGTTTCGCGGCGTTGCCGACCTGGACGCGGTCGAGGTCACCCCAGACGTCCTCGCGTCCGGCGTCCGCTACCGCGCCGCGGACGCCACCCTGGTCGTCGACCTCGCCGGCGTCGACGCCACCGAGGGTGTGACGATCACCCTCGACGCAGACGACAACTCCCTCGTCGACCGCCGCGATCGGACAGACCGTCACGTCGAGCACCTGCTGTCGAACTTCGCGATGCCGGCGGCCGCCAAGGACGGGTTGCTCGCCGAGTCCTGGGACTCCGAAGACCTCGACTGGCTGGGCGAGTACCTGCAGGCGATGACGCCCAGCCAGCGCCGCGCGCTCTGTGAGACGCTGACCGGGGCGGGGGTCGACCTGCTCGACCACGACGGCGAGGAGCGCGCCGTTGTCTGGAACCCCGACGGTCGGGACGACGTGCGCTTCCAGTACACCGCCTGGGGCTTCGGTCCGATCCCGCCACACCAGGACGGTGATTACGACGCCGGTCCCGTCCCCGAGTGGCGGGCGTTCGATACTCCCGAGGAACTCGACGCCACCGTCGCTGTTACCTTCGCGGACATGGTGACGGTGTCCTGCGAGAGTTCGGCGGACGGCGACTGATGGTGTGATTATTTTCGCAGTCGCATCATTACTCTCTGAACTCGGGTGCTGTGACTTCCGAGGAGAAATAGATCACAAACGAGTGCAGGATGACTGCAGTAAAACACAGAAACAGCCCCAGAAGACTACAGAACAGTCCGAGGATCACGATACTGAACGGGATCGTCTCCGAAGCGTTGTAGGCAACGACCGACCAGTACACCAGAGAGAAGCCGAACAACGTGTTCGCGAACCCCGGGATTCCGAGTACAGTTAGCGGTCGCTGCCGTTCGACGGTCTTGATGATATTTTTGACGAGCGTGAGTCCGTGGCGGAACGGGTTGTGATTGTTCGCGTTGTCTACTTCGTAATCGACAGTCGTCCCGACCTCCGCGATCCCGTAGTTGTGATGGTGTGCATGGTAGAGGATGTCCGTACTGGCTCCCATGCCGTTCGAGATAGTCGTATCACCCGCAACTGATTCGATTGCCGCGCGCCCATATGCCCGGAAGCCACACTGCGTGTCTTTCACCCACGAGTCGCTCCGGACGACACCCAGACTCAGATTGGTCAGTACGTTGACTACCTTGATTCCGAATTTCCGATAGAGCGGTAACCGTGAGCGAGTGCCGTCCACGAACCGGCTCCCGATCACGAGTTGGGTATCCTGATGATCGAGAGCCGCGACGAGTTTCGGAACGTCCGACGGGTCGTGTTGCCCGTCGGCGTCCAGTGTCACCAGCGCCTGTGTGTCGTAGGTGCTGGCCTCGGCAAACGCTGATTTGATCGCCGCACCGTAGCCGCGGTTTCGCTTGTGCTGTACGACTTCGGCCCCGGCTTCCTCCGCGATCGGCACGGTATCGTCGGTGCTGGCATCGTCGATCACCAGGACTTTTTCAGCGTACGCTTTGGCTTCCCTGATCACGCCCCCGATCGTCTCTTCCTCGTTGTACGCGGGAATTGCGACGACAGTCTCCGGCGTCTGTTGGGGTTCGCGTACGGCCCGGGGGACCGCATCGACACTGAACGTGTCCTGTAACTCCAGTGATTTCCTGCTTCGGTCGAAATCGATACTGCTGCAACTGAGAGGCGCCAGGATGATCCCGGAACTGGATCGCATTTTTGCAGCGCCGACAAGAACCCATTTGAGGCTGTTGATCTCCTCTTGGACCGTTTCAGATGCCAGAGTCGTTGCGCCGAGTTCCTCGGCGAGCAACGCCCCGACCGGTGGGTGAACGCCAGGATACGTAACGAGACACGTCAACCCCTTCTGCTGCGCTCGTACTACACTCCGAATCAGGGCATCGGTGTTGTCCGCTGTTGCGATGAAGCCAACAGCTGGTTCGTCTTGGCGTTTGTCAGCGGCAACTGTGGACTCTATTTCGGTATCGCTCATGAGGATCCTTCCCTCGAAACCGGCTCCTGATACGGTCGTGCCTGAGTATTTTCAGCCCCACTCGAAACGACGGAGGGTTCATAGGCTGATCCGCGGAGACTGTATCGGCCCGGCGGTAACGAGTCACGCACGACCGTATGAAGCCCGTTCTTCGCTACAGGCACGATTCCCTCACCTCTGCGCGAGCGCCCGATGGCATGCGTTTAGAACATGACTGGTATGCTGAAAGTTATGAGCCAGTTTCAGAAGTTCACAGCTGTATTACTCTCTTTTTCAGTCATGGTCGCCCGAACAGGCTCTCAATAACTATCATGCCGAGACCAGTTCCAACAGGGTACGCAAAGTAGATGCGTCGATGGACGCCGACGAAGCCAGAGAACGTCTCGCTGAGCTTGGATACGTGAAATAATACTGCGGGGTTTCGCCGACAGTATGAGCGTATTAACCGAATACGAATGGTGCACATTGATATACGGGAGTTATAACAATAACCACGAACTCAAACAGGTCTACTCGACGAACCGACCTGGGAGTAGATGCAGGCGTGTAAAGCGGAACTCCCTCACCCGGAGACGGACTCGTACGAACTCGCCAAACGTGTGTGGCGCCGCCTTCCCTTGCGCCTGACCCGACTTCTCGGCCCGCCGATTCGGAAAAATATCAGTCTTTGACATCCTCCCCGCGCTGAAGGGCTGTCTCTTACTACTCCTCGGCACGGAGATTGGGGCAAAAGCGTCCGGTACAGAACAACCGGAAGAAACGTGCAAGGGTGGGGTATTCGGCCGTTTTTTCCCTGTCGGGCCCGTAGCGGCGACCGATGAAGGCATCCGGTGTTGCGACAAACTGGAGAGAGATCGATCGGTACGACGGGGGCGCAGGCTGGATCGCGTTCCCCGACGAGCCGATGCAGCGCGCGAGCCACGCGTTCGTCTCCGACGGCGACGTCTGGCTGGTCGATCCGGTCGACGCCGAGGGGATCGACGACTTTCTCGCGGACCTGGGGGAGGTGGCCGGCGTCGTAATCTTGCTGGACCGGCACAGGCGCGATTCGGCGGCGTTCGCCACCCGTCACGGCGTCCCGGTGTGGATCCCCTCGTTCATGGACGGCGTCGCCGAGGAGGTTGCGGCGCCCGTCGAGCGGTTCCGCCACGACCTCGCCGACACCGGCTTCGCCGCCCACGAGGTCGTCGACAACCGCCTCTGGCAGGAGGCGCTGCTGTACGACGAGGACGGCGCTACCCTGATCATCCCCGAGGCGGTCGGCACGACCGAGTACGTCCGGACCGGTACCAACCGACTGGGCGTCAACCCCGCGCTGCGCCTCAAGCCGCCGTCGAAGCTGAAACGCCTCTCGCCCGAGCGGCTCCTGGTCGGCCACGGCGAGGGGATCCACGACCGCGCCACCGAGGCGCTGCAGGATGCAATCGAGGGCGCGCGCGGCCGGGCGCCGGCGCTGTACTGGAAGAACCTCAAGATGATGCTTTCGGGGTGAGTGCGGATGGCCTGCGGGTCCGGGGCGGTCGCGCTCGACACAGGTGGATGGCAGGGTTTCCGACGCTGCAACTGGCGTTGAACAGTTAACTTATCCCTGTACGGAGTCGAACACGAACGAATGCGCAGGAGAACGATCGCACTCGTCGCAGTACTGGCGTTGGCCCTCGTGGCGGCCGCGGTCCCCGCCACCACGTCGGCAAGCACCGGGGCTGTGGCGGACGACCACAGTCAACCGGAGTTCGTCCAGGACTGTGCGGCAGAGCCGCCCGACGACTTCGACGCGCCCGCCGGCGGCAACGAGGTGATCGGCTTCGTCGACGGCTACTGGTACAACCAGCCCCTGGAGATCGACGTCGAGGGTGGGCTGACCGAGGACGAACTCGACCGGCTGAGCGCCCGGACCGCCGCCCGCTTCGAGGTAATGCGCTGTCTGCCCGCCGAGGACGGCGTCCCGACGGTCGAGATCAAGAGCCGCGAGGAGTTCGCCAAACAGCAGAACGGCACGTTCGAAAACGTCAGCACCGCCCTCCGGCAGGCCGACAACGCGAAGTTCGAAACGATGCTGCTGATCGACTCCGAGTCGAGTTCGACGGAGGTGCGCGAGGAGAACCGCGGGTCGACCATCGGCGGCACGTACAACTTCCAGTCGAACACGATCACGATCGTCTCGGACGACCCCGACTCGCTTTTGATCGACGAGGAGGTGCTGGTCCACGAAATCGGCCACGCCGTCCAGGACCAGCAGTTCAACCTCACCCAGTACGACCGGGCAACCACCGACAAGGACAAGGGCATCCTCAGCCTGATCGAGGGTGACGTCACCTTCATCGAGAACCGGTATCTGGACGCCTGCGAGAACGGCCAGTGGGAGGAGCCCTGCATCACCGAGGAGTTCGGCAGCAACGGCGACGGCGGGAATCAGTCGAACGCACCGGCGAACTGGGGGCTGTACTTCACGCAGTTCCAGCCCTACAGCGACGGTCCATCGCTGATCCAGGAGGCCTACGACGACGGCAGCTGGGCTGCAGTCAACGACCTCTACGAGGATCCGCCCCGGAGCGCCTACTACAGCGCCTTCCCCGGCAGCTACGGCGAGGTCGAACTGACCGACATCGAGGTCTCCAACCGGAGCAGCGACTCGTGGGAGCGACTCACGTTCGAGGACGAACCCGACTACGACACGATCGGCGTCGCCGGCATCTCCGCGATGTTCGCGACCCCGATCTACGAGAGCGGCGGCCAGTTCACTATCTACGAGCCGCGGTCGTTCCTCAACGTCGACTCCTCAGGAGGGATCGACAACTTCGATCCGCTGAACTACAACCAGCCCGAGACCGAGGGATGGCGCGACGACAAGCTGTACACCTACCGCAACGCGGCCAACGAGACCGGCACGGTCTGGACGCTCGACTGGGCCAGCGCCGAGGACGCCCAGCCGTTCGTCGACAGCTACAAGGAACTGGTCGAGTTCCGGAACGGCCAGCCCGTCGACGGCGCCGAGAACACCTACACGTTCGGCGAGGAAAGCGAGTTCGACATGGCCGTAACGATCATCCAGGACGGTGACCGCGTCACCATCGTCAGCGGGCCGTCCGTCGAGGACCTGCCCGAGATCCACGATATCGAACTGAGCGGCAGCGAGAACGGCGACGATTCGACCGACGACGGCGAAAACGGCTCCGAGGACGGCGAGAACGAGACTGACGACAGCGATGCGACGGACGGCAGCGACGACTCAGCGGACGGTGACTCCGCTGGCGAGGACGGCGAGGCGGACGACCAGATGACCGAGACCGAATCCGACGACTCTGACGGCCCCGGCTTCGGCGTCGTGATCGCCGTCATCGCGGTGCTCGGTGTCGCGCTGCTGGCCAGTCGTCGGTAGTGTGGAGTAGCGGCTCTGGGCTTTTTCGCGTTATTCGTCGGTGACGCTCATTCCTTCCCGGACCCTGAACGACTCGTCCCCGGAGAACCGCGTCGGGTCGAAGGAACGACGCCGCGAACTCCGGGTTGGCGTCGCGGTCGTACGTGTCCGGGTCGGCCTCGACGGCCTCGGTACCGTTGCCAGCGAGCAGCCCGTCGGGATGGGGGTGGGCGTAACAGCCCGCCGTCGCGTCGTACCACATCGGCTCAGTCACGTCCGCCGCGGTGACCAGCGCCTGCACGCGGTACGGCTTCATCGCGATCGGGACACCGGCCGCTGCGAGAAGTCGCTTCGAGTGGGCCCCGGCTGCGACGAGCACGCCGCCGACCGCCCGGGACGAGCCGTTTTGCGGGACGACCCGGGGCGGATCGGTCTCGACTGTGACCGGCGTGTGCGTCGCCAGGGTTGCCCCCTCGGCAACCGCGTTCTCGGCGAGACAGGCCGTGTACGCACCCGGGTCCGCGTAGCCCGCGCCCTCGGTCACGCCCGCGACCGCGACGTCGTCAGCCCGCAGCGCGGGGAACCGGCCTGCGAGCGCCGACGGCGCCGGCACCGACCACCGCGATTTCCAGGCCGTCGCCGCGGTCGGACCGGACGGGGTCGTCCCGCGCTGCGAGATTGCCCGTCACGATCGCGACTCCGGCACCCCGTCGGGTCGCGACTCCGGCGCATCGTCGGACCGCGCGTCCGCCAGGTCGGGCCACTCGAGGACGGCTTCCGGCGGCGTTTCGGCCGTCCCCCAGAGGACGCCGGCGAACAGTTCGAGCGTGTCGACCAGCCGCGGCCCCGGCCGGTTCACGTAGTGGTGGCCGTCCACGGCGTAGACGCGGCCCTCGCGGACCGCAGTGATGTCGCGCCAGCCCTCGCGGTCGGTCAGGTCGGTCCGGTTCTCGGCCGTCTGGTCGAGTTCGAACCCGCAGGGGGCGGCGACGATCACCTCGGGGTCGTACGCCAGGATTTCGGCCCACTCGCGGGGCGTCGAGCGGTCGCCGGGATCCGCCAGCCTGTAGCTGCCGCCGACGCGCTCGATCATCCCCGGGACCCAGTGGCCGGCGACCATCACGGGGTCGAGCCAGTCGAAGACGGCCACCCGCGGCCCGTCCTCGGCGTCCGGCGTCGCGTCAGTGATCGCCGCGACCCGCGACCGGAGGTCCGAGACGACCTCGCGGGCCCGCTCCTCGCGGCCGAACACCCCGCCGAGGCGCTCCAGGTCCGCGAACACGTCGTCGAGGCTGTGGGGGTCCGAGGTGACGATGCGGGCGTCGAGCGAGAGGTCGGCGACCGCCTGCCGGATCGCAGAGTCGTCGACCGCACAGACCTCACAGATCCCCTGCGAGACGACCACGTCGGGGTCGAGGTCAGCGAGCAACTCGCGGTCGATCTCGTAGACGCCGCCTGACGCCTCGGCGTCGGCCACCTGCTCGTTGATCGCGGCGCTGTCGGCGTCGGGGTCGATCCGTGTGTCGATGACCGACGGACGGTCGCGGGCCGCCGGCGGGTAGTCACACTCCTGAGAGACGGCGGCGGGTTCGACGCCGATGGCGTACAGCATCTCCGTCGCTGACGGAAGCAGTGAGACGACGCGCATACGCGCCGTAGGGCCGTCTCCCCTATAAAACCACGAGCGGGGAGCCATATACTGTCGGACGTGATTCTGTGGACTGGCAAGACACGCAAACCGGTGTATGCACACGTTTCAGCACGGTTCCGCGGTAGAAATCTCCCCGTACTCACGTCCGACAGTATCAGGTGGCCCCTGATGGTGATTGTTGTGACTCTTTATCGCCGTGTATTCGCCGGACGCCAGTTTCGGGTCGTGAAACCGCCGCTACTGCGGTGTGGTGCCGAAAATACTCATAACAATCACTATGAACTATCAGAACGGGAGTCGGTCCCGGATCTGGTCGAAAACGTCCGCCTCCTTCTCGTCGGCGTTTTCGGGGCCGACGACGTGGTCCTGTGGCAGGATCACCATGCGCTCGCCCTCCTCGTCGACCTCGATCAGGCCGTCATCTTTCAGATCAGCGAGCGCGTCCTCGAGCGTATCGATGTCCTCCTCGACCTCCGCGCGGAGTTCGAAGACAGTCATGCCGTCCTGCTGGCGGTCGGCGAGGGCGTCGAGGACCTCGACGTCGGTGTCGTCGCGGTCACGATACGCCGGCTTGGCACGCATCATCCGCACGTACGCCGTGACACACCTTATAATTAACAGGCGTGGCTGCGAGTCGGACGGTCAACCCACCGGACCGCCGGCGGCCCAAGCAGTACGCTTATGTGCCACTGGGCGGAGAACTCATGACAATGAGTCTCAAGTGCTCAATCTTTGGCTGTCGCTGGGGAGACACGGAGGTCGAGCGCGAGCGCGAGGAGGACGGAAGCGAAGTGATCATCACGATCCGCGAGACGGAGACCTGCTCGCAGTGTGGCGACGTCAGGGTCGTCTCGGAGAACAAGGAGGTGACGACGCTGGAGACGGCCGCCGACATCGTCGCCGACGACCTGGCGGACGACTCGCCGGAGCAGTCGACGGGAGCGACGCCGTCCGGGGCGGCCGACGAACCGGCACCGGCCAGCGAGGAACCCGCGCCAGGGGAGGCGACGGGTGGTGAACCCGCCACGACGATCCCGGACGCCGAATCCGACGCCGTCGTGACTGCCGACGACGCCGCACCGACGGGTGGCGATCCGCCGGAGGACATCGACGACGCAGTCATTCTCGACGACGGCGAGGACGACCCGGGGGAGACGGCGAGCAACCCCGAGCCCGAACAGCCGGCGGAAACGGGCCAGGTCGAGCAGGGCGGGGGAGACGAGGACTGGGACGCGTCGGAGCCGGCGGTCGAACAGGACCAGGGCGCCGAAATCGTGGGCGAACCGGAGACCGACGCCGACGAGGAGAGCGGGGAGCGCGACCACGGCGAGTGGCCGGAGGAACCCGACGACGGCGACGACTGGGAACAGCCGACGGACATCGACCACGGCGTCGACGAGGAGCCGTCCGGCTTCGGAACCGTCGGCAACGCGGTGACAGTGCCGGAAGGCGAGTTCTACTGCCCGGAGTGTGAGTACACGACGCCCGTCGAGTCCTCCTCGCTGCGCGCTGGCGACTACTGTCCGGAGTGTCACCGTGGCTCGCTCGAACACCGGAGCGACTGATCCGGACGGCGCTGACCGGTCGAAACAGCACGAAAGACGTAAGACCCAAGCCGGGTTAACGTCTCTCCATGCGCGAGTACAAGATGCGCCGGGGCGAGTATCTCGACGATCGCATCGAGGATATGGGAGCGACAGTCGAGGACTACTTCGGCTCCATCTCGGGAACTGAGGAGTACAAGGGCAGCGAGCTCTACGTCGTCGAGGAGCCGAGCAATGCGGTGTTCAAGCGCGTCACGGTGGGGACTGTCGAGTACAGCGGCAAGAAGAACAAGGTCGCGCTCGACATCGAGGAGCGGCCCGCCGAGGAAGTCATCGCGTCGGGCGACGTCGAGTCGGCCGAGGAGGCCGTGAGCCTGAAAAACGACTTCCTGAAAGAGGCGACTGGTCGCGACGCCAAGGCGCGCCGCGACTCGATGAAACGCGACGTCGAGGACGACGAAGTCCCCGACGACGTCTCCTGATCCCCGCCGTCGAATCGCCGAGACTACCGTCCGAGCCGCTCCCGGTTGATGTGGACATCCGTCGGCGTGATAATCAACTGATCGTCGTCTTTCTGTACGATGTCGCCGCCCACCTCGCGAGCAACCTGCTTCAGCTCGTCGGTGATGTGTTCCATCGTCCGGTCCTGGGTGCTGTGGCGAGTGATGTCCGCGATCACGATGTCGCCGTCGTAGACGGCGTCTTTAATGTCGATGACGTCGGATTTTTCGCCGATGTTGGCGATCCGCACCTGCATCTTCGCGCTCGCGTCGTCGACAGCGAGGTCATCCGCGTCCAGTTCGACGTAGTCGCCGGTCTGTCGGGTGGCACCGTCCCCGAAAATCTTGCTCATCAGTCCCATACCACGATCCCCGGGCGCCGGGCGCTTAGGCTTTACGTCAGACGCCCCCGTCAGATCGACAGCTCGTAGAGGTCGTCGCCGACGTGATGGAGCGAGGAGACGACGCGCCCCTCTTCGCCGACCATCTCGTCGCCGTCGACCTGGGCGCGGCCGATCGCGAGGAACTTGCCGTGGCTCTCCTCGTTGATCACGACGAGGTCGCCCGCCTCGATCTCCGTGCCGGCCTCGATGATCCCCGGCCGCATGACGTCGGCGCCGTTGGAGACGAACTCGATCGCGCCGGCGTCGACCGTGACCACGTGTCGCTCCGGCGGGTACGCGTTCGCCCCCTTGACCGTCAGGAACGGCTGTGTCTCCTCGGGCGTCTCGCCCTCGACGTACAGCACGAGCGGGTCCCCGTCGACGAGCGCGACGTCCCACTCGCTGTCGACCAGTTCGACCTTCTCGAAAGAGTCGGCGTCCAGCTCGACCCCGAGCTGCGCGGCGAGCGTCTCCCGGATCTCGTCGATGGCGTCCGAGCGGAGGTGATGACGGGACTTGATCTCCATGTCGGGGTGTCGGCGCCCCCACAGGATAAACGAAACGGCTCGGCGGCTGCGATACGGTCGGACGTGAGTACGTGGAGAGTTCTACAGGCGGAGTAGGCCGAGTGCCTCGGGGCTTGACCCCGAGGGTGAAGGCCGTCGAAAGATTAAGCAGCCCACAGTTCGTACAGTTGATACAGTCAGAAACCCACAAAGACGGGTTAAAGACCTTAATCCAACGCTGACTGAGACGGTTTGGAAATGCGACTCCTCTCAAAATCCACGTCCTTGGCGTGGTGCGACGGGAGTTGTCGGGCGGGGTGGAGCCGCCGACCCTCACGGATGCACCGAGCGTTCGGGTGTTAATTCCAGCCGACCCACTATGGGAAGGTCGGGGGGAATTACATTCGCCTGCGACGGCACGGCCCGGTTTGGGACGTGCGGTCAAGACGGCGAAGCCGCGGGGCTTGTCCCCGCGGTACTTCACCCACTGCGGTCCTGCAGCGCCTGGCGTGCGGCGCGGCGGCCGCTGACCATCGCACCCTGGATCGACGACCACTCCGTGTAATCGCCGGCGAGGTACACCGCGCCATCCGGCGCGTCCACGCTCGGCCGGTCGTCGGTGAACCCCGGCGGCTGGGCGACCTGTGCGAACTCGATGCGGTCGGTCCGCAGCAGCTTCAGGTTCGCGAAGCTGTGCTCCGGATACCACGAGGCGAGCGCCTCCCGCACCGCCGATGCGAGTGCCGCGTCGTCGTCGTCCTGCCCGCCGAGGAACGTCGCACTCAACAGCTGCGTGTGCTCCGGCGCGTACTCCGGCGCAACGGCCGACATCGGCGCGATCTGGTTCGGCCGCGCGTCGGCAGTGTTGAGCAGCAGCCGACCGTCGGTCCCGAGCTTCTGGGTCGGCGGCAGCGAGAAGTACTGCGTGACGCAGCTGCGGCTCGCCGTCGGGATGTCGGCGCCGGTCAGCTCCGCCGCCATCGCGGGGTCCGTCGCGACCACGGCGTCGTCGGTTTCGATAGATTCGCCCGGAAGTTCGACTACCACACCGTCGCCGTCGGCATCGACGCGGTCCACGGCAGTCCCGGTCTCGACCTGCACGCCGGCGTCGCGGGCCGACGCAGCGATCTGTGCGGGAATCGCGCCCATCCCGTCGGCCGGGACGGCGATGTCGCCCGCAGCGAGGACCTTGAACGTGTACTCGAAGACGACCCGCGACGTCGAGAGGGAGCGGTCCAGCGTGATGCCGCCGTAGAACGGCTCGGCGAAGTTCCGGACGAACGCCTCCGAGAACCCCCGATCACGCAGCGACTCAGCGATAGACGCGTCGTCGCGATCGAACAGCGCCGCGTGGGGCGTCCGCGAGAGTTCGCGACGTAGCTGGAGCACCCGGAGCTTGTCCCGCAGCGTCACCTCGCGGTTGAACAGCGAGGCAGTCAGCGCGCGGGGGTCCCCGAGCGGGTCCGCGAGCGTGCTGCGCTTGCCCGGCCGCGCGAGGATCGCACCCGGTCTGAACCGCCGCAGCGAGAGTGCGCCGAGATTCAGTTCCGCCCGGACGGCCGGATACGCGGTGAACAGGACCTGGAAGCCGCGGTCGAACGTGAACCCGTCCGCCTGCTCGCTGCGGACGCGGCCCCCGACCGTGGACTCCCGCTCGAACAGCGTCACGTCAGCCCCTTCCCGTGCCAGCTGTCGGGCGGCCACGAGCCCCGCGAGCCCGCCCCCGGCGACGACGAAGTCGGTCACATGTGGGCAGTTGGACGCCACCACTAATAGTGATTCGTTGTGCGTGTGTTTGCCACCACATCGCAGTAGCGGCGGTCTCACGGCCCGAACCTGGCGACTGGCGAGTATACTGATCGCCACGCCTATACAGATGCCAGACCAAGCGCCGGTATGTACCTGCCGTCACTGGACAGGTTCGACGTCGCCGCCGCGGCCGCAGCGATCTGCCTGCTGGTGTTCGCATATTTCGTCTACCCGACCCACCTCGTGCAGGTCACCGCGTGGCTCACGGTGTTCACCATCTCGGTCGGGTGGCTCGCCTTCTTTCTCTGGAAGTGGATGTACGACGTCGATCTGTAGCGGCCGGGAGGCAGTGGGTGGTTTTTTCGGGATGGCGCCCAGAGCCACGCCACATGGGAGTTCGGCCACCGGCGAACGGCACCGACGACGAGCCAGACGTGATCGACTTCGGCATCGCGGCGCTCGACGCCCGCCTGGAGGACCGCGACGTCTCGTTTCCCACCACCGCGGGGGACCTGGCGGCCGCGCACGGCGACCTCCGCGTCGCCATCGATCCGGCCGGGCACGACGTCACGCTCGGCGAGGCCCTCGAGGAGTGTGACCACCAGTCGTTCGACTCCAAACAGGAGTTGCTCAACGCGCTACACCCGGTGTTCGAACGCAAGCGCGAAAACCGGTCCGGCGGCGTGCTCGGCAAACTGCGCGCGCTCGTCCCCTTTTAACTGGCGCCGTCGGACTCGCTACTGTCGGTCCCGCCGTCGACTGTCGGCTTCCCGGTCTCGTCGACCGTCGGCTCCTCGTCACCACTGTTGGCGGACTGCGTTTCGCGGGCGTCCCCGCCCTGTTCGACGGCCCCATCCCGACCACGTGGCGTGATCGTCCCGCCGACGCCCGTGGTCTGGATCGCTTCGAGTCGCTCGTCGATGCTGTCGATCCGGCGCCCCTGCCGCCGGTTGGCGGTGACGATCAGATCCGAGAGGACGCCGAACATGATCAGCTGAATGCCGAACAGCAGCGCCACGCCGGATGCCAGCGCGATCACCTCGTGGGAGATGTCCCGGAAGAACCAGCGATATGCGACGAACGTCGCGAGCAACACCCCGATAATGGCGCTGCCGACGCCGATGCTCCCGAAGTAGAAGATCGGGTTGTTCGTCCGCGCCATCTGGTAGAGCCGGACGATGATGTTGCCGCCGTCGCGGAACGGCCGGAGGTTCGTCTCCGACTCCTCGGGACGGGGTTCGTAGGTGATCGGTACGACCGCCGTCTCGACGTCGTGTTTCACGCACTCGACGGACATCTCCGTCTCGATGCCGAACCCGTCGGCCGAAAGCGCGAGCCGCTCGAACGACCGCCGGGTGAACGCCCGGTAGCCGCTGAGGATGTCCTGCAGGTCACGGCCGTGGATGAACCGGAACGCGCGGTTGATCACGCGGTTGCCGGCCTTGTTCAGCCGCGTCATCGCGCCCGGCCGCATGTCCGCAAAGCGGTCGCCGATGACGTGCTCGGCCTCGCCGGCGAGCAGCGGCGCCAGCAGGCGGTCGGCCTCCTCCGGCCGGTAGGTGGAGTCGCCGTCGACCAGCAGCACGTACGGCTCATCGATGGTGCCGACGGCCTCCCGGACCGCCTGGCCCTTGCCGCTACCGCTCTGCAGGGCCACCTCGGCGCCCGCGTCACGCGCGATCTCCTGCGTGCCGTCAGTCGATCCCCCGTCGATCACGAGGATCCGCTCGAATCCCGCCGCCCGGAAGCGCTCGACCACGTCCCCGATGGTCGCCGCCTCGTTGTACGTCGGGATCAGCACACAGACGACGTCGTACTCGCCCATTGTCCCCTACTATGCCGGGATCTGTTTAAAAACGTGCTGGGTATCGTGCTGGTGGCCCAGCCCAGGACGCAAGCCGTTTCTTTCCGGCCTGCCTACCCGACACCAGTGACAGACGACGAGGCTACGGACGCCCCGGAGACGAGCGAACAGGGAGATGGGCAGGCCCACGGGAGCGACACAGCGGGCAACGGGACAGCCGACTCGCCGGCCGACAGCGACGCGTTCTACGACGCGCTGGAGGCGCTGGGCCGGCCAGTCGTGACCGCGACCCACTACGCGCAGGAGCGGGAGTGCAGCCAGGCCGAGGCCGCCGAGACGCTGGACGACCTCGCCGCGGAGGGCACCGTCGAACGGCAGGACGTCTCCGACGACCCGGTGGTCTGGTACCCCAGCGACTGGGCGCGGATGACCGACCGCGAGCGCGTGGTGCTGTTCCCCGAGCGCCGCGAGATCGTCGTCGACCAGCCGACGCAGTTCACCCGGGCACAGCTCTCGCAGTTCGCCCACCTCGTCGACACCACGGGGACTGGCGCGTACATGTACGAGATCCGCCAGGAGGACATCTGGCAGGCGCCCGACGAGAGCTTCGAGGGGCTGCTCGAAACCGTCCGGTCGGTGCTGCCCGAGCGCGACCCGGGCCTGGAGGACTGGATCGAGACCCAGTACACCCGGGCGCGGCGGTTCACGCTGGGCACCCACGAGGAGGGCTACACCGTGCTCTCGGCGGAGTCGGCGGACCTGATGGGCAACGTCGCCCGCCAGAAGCTCACCGACGACGAACTCCGGGCGCCCATCTCCGACACCGAGAGCTGGGTCGCCGCGGAGCGCGTGGCGGAGGTAAAGCGGCTCCTCTACGAGGCCGGCTACCCCGTGCGCGACCGGCGGGAACTACAGCGGGGCGACCCGCTGCCGGTCGACCTCGACCTGGACCTGCGGGAGTACCAGGAGTCGTGGGTCGAGAACTTCATGGACACCCGCTCGGGCGTGCTGGTGGGGCCGCCAGGCAGCGGCAAGACTGTCGCCACGATGGGGATCCTCGCGGCCGTCGAGGGCGAGACGCTCGTCCTGGTGCCGAGCCGCGAACTCGTCGGCCAGTGGCGCGAGGAACTGTTGCAGTGCACGACGCTGACTCCCGACCAGATCGGCGAGTACCACGGCGGCGAGAAGACCGTCCGGCCAGTCACGATCGCCACCTACCGGACCACGGGGATGGACCGCCACCGCCAGCTGTTCGACAGCCGCGAGTGGGGGCTGATCGTCTACGACGAGGTCCACCACATCAGCGCGCCGATCTACCGCCACAGCGCCGACCTGCAGTCCCGCCACCGACTCGGCCTGTCGTCGAGTCCCATCCGCGAGGACGACCGCGAGAGCGACATCTTCACGCTGATCGGGCCGCCGATCGGCACCGACTGGGACGCGCTGTTCGAGGCAGGCTACGTCGCCGAGCCGGAGGTGGAGATCCGGTACGTCCCCTGGCGCGGCGAGGACGCCCGCAACCAGTACGTCAGCTCGGAGGGCCACGAGCGCCGCCAGCTGGCCGCCACCAACCCCGCGAAACTCGACGAGGCCGAGGCGCTGTTGCTGGAGGAGGCCGACAGCCAGGCGCTCGTGTTCGTCGAGTACCTCGACCAGGGCGAGGCGTACGCCGAGCGGCTGGACGCCCCGTTCATCAGCGGGCAGATGCCCCACCACCGCCGCGAGAAGCTGTTCGAGCAGTTCCGCAGCGGCGAGATCAGGACGCTCGTGGTGTCGCGGGTCGGCGACGAAGGGATCGACCTCCCGAGCGCCGAACTCGCAATCGTCGCCTCCGGGCTCGGTGGGTCGCGCCGGCAGGGCACCCAGCGTGCCGGGCGGACCATGCGGCCGACCGGGCGCGCCCGGATGTACGTGCTCGCAACGCAGGGCACCCGCGAGGAGGAGTTCGCCCGCCGCCGGATGCAGTACCTCGCGGGGAAAGGCGTCCAGGTCACCGAGCAAAATGTCGACGTTTCACCCGAGTGACTGGCGAACGCGTCGGCGTCGCCGACAGCGAGGCGGCGGTCCGGGTCGACATTTCACCCGAGTGACTGGCGAACCCCGCGAACACGTCGTTTCTCTGACAGCCGCTCCCAGCGGATTTATATCCTGTCGCAGAAACAGTGCTGGCATGGAGATACCGGAGCTCATCAAACAGCGGCTGGGGGACGAGACGATCGAGTCGGCGGTCAGTCTCGGCGACGAGGATCTCATCTGTTTTACGCCGACGCGGGCGCTCCTGTACCGGGGGGAGGGGCTGATCGGCGACGAATCGATCGACGTCTACGACAGCAACGTCGAGCGCCTCAGCGTCTCCGAGGGCCGGCGCAAGACGGGGTTCGTCCTCGCGTACGTCGACCGCGAGGAGAAGTTCAGCGTCTCCCGCGACCGAGGCGACGCCGTCATGCAGCGACTCCTCCAGAGCGTGCTCCGGACGGCCGACGTGATCGACCCCGAGGAGTCGGTCACTGACGTCTACCGGTTCAGCGAGCTCACGGTCGTCATCACGGACGGGCGGCTGGTCAAACACGTCGGCGCGTACGTCTGGGACGGCGACTACGAGGAGCACCCCTTCGAGGAGGTCACGGGCCTCGACTTCGAGGACGGCAGCGTCGCGACCCAGATCGTCGTCGAAGTCCGGGGGCGACCCCAGCGGTTCAAAGCGCCCAACGACCAGGCGAAGCTCCTCGAGCGGTCGCTGACCGACGCGCTCTCGGAGTACTACGAGGTCGGCTCGCTCCCGGCGCTGAACGACGCGCTCGCGGACAACCTCGAGGAGGACGCCGTCGAGGACCAGCAGCCCGTCGCCTCCGACATCGAACTCGATGACAGCATCAGCCCGCTGGTCGGCGACGACGGCGACGACGAGGAGGAGCTCGACACCGACGCGATCCGGGGGATCGGCGAGTCGAGCGCAGACGCAGCGGCGGACGACGAGGACGACAGCACCGGGGACGGTGCCGACGACGCCGAGGACGACACGGCCGCTGAGACCACGGAGGGGACGGCGACGGCCAAGGCAGCGACCGAGGAGGCGTCCGAGCGAGCGGACGAGGCTGCCGGCTCCGGGGGCGTCGATCCGGAGGACGTCGAGGCGATCCAGACGCAGCTGACGAACCTCACGACCGCGGTCGAGCGCCAGAACGAACTGCTCAAAGAGCAACACGAGACGATCCGGACGCTGATCGACGAGCTCCAGCGACGGAAGTAGCGCCGCAAGCTGCCGATTCTCTCACTCGCGGCCGGTCACTTTCCGGATGCAGGAGGAGCCAAAGGGGCCGTGTTCGGCCGCGTCGAACTTGACGAAGTAGCCGGTCGAGATCGAGGTGTTGCAGCGCCGGCAGGTGAACTCGCCCTCCCGCTGCACGACGTCGCGCTCGAAGCTGACGTAGGCGTGGCTCTGCGGCCGGACGATCCCGTCCTCGCGCTCGATTATCCCCCGCATCTCGGCCGTATCGAGGATCTCGCGGGTGATCGCGGGGTCGCTCGTGATCGTCTCGATGCGGTCGACGACGTCGCCGAGCGACAGCTCCGCGCCTTCGAGGTGGGCCAGCAGCTCCACCCCGAGTTCGACCGTCTCCTCGACCGGCTTGCCGGCGTCCGCCGGCCCGGTGTCCTCGCCCGCGGGCACAGCCCGAACCACGTACCCGGACCACAAAGCGTTTGGTGAAGTGGCTCCGTCTTCGGAGTGATGGACCGCGCGACAGGACGGCAGCTCGTCGGCGTCGCAGGGCTGCTCGGGCTCGCCGGTGCTGCGGCGCTCGTCTCCTCGCCGAACGCCGTCATCGCGAGCCTCGAGGCGCTCGCGGCCCGCCCGCTACTCTTTGCCGCCGTCCTCGTCGGCCTGTATCTCGTCCGCCCGTTCCTGCTGTGGCCGGTGAGTTCGGTCGCCGTCGCGCTAGGTTACCTCTACAGCCCGAGCGTCGCCATCCCGCTCGCGCTGGCGGGCGCCGGACTCACCGGGCTGCCGCCGTTCCTGCTCGGCCGCTACGCCAAGACCGACCTCGGACTGTTCGGCTCCATCGGTACCACGGGCGAACAGCTCGTCGACACCGTCGGGGAAATCCGCGGGGTGATCGCCGCGCGGCTCTCGCCGGTCCCCGGCGACCCCATCTCCTACGCCGCCGGGCTGTCGGGCGTCTCCGTGCAGGCGTTCCTGGCCGGCACCGTCGTCGGCGAAATTCCCTGGGCGATCGTCACCGTGTTCACCGGCGCGTCGATGCGGTCGCTCGACCTCTCCGGTGCGACGGTCCAGCCGGAACTCGTCGTCGCGCTCGCTGGCCTCGCCATCATCATCCTGGCGGGGCCGCTGTACAACCACTTCGTCACCGCGAACCCCGAGTGAGTCGGCCGCTTATACCGGCCGGGCTTCGACTAGCAGCCGAGCACGGTCCAGCGCGGTCTCCGCTCGGGCGGGGACAGCGGGTTTGGAATCAGTAGAAGGTGTCAGAACAGTCGTAGATGACGCCGTGGTTCGGGCAGACGTACTTGCAGTGACGGCGGACCATGGGCACCCCACAGCGCGGACACGGTCGGCCGCCGTCGTCGCTCATGGCTCCGTAGTGTCCTCTCTCAGTGCGTCGGCCGCCGCCCGTGAGCGCGGTCGCCCCCCTCCTGCGGCGCTCCGCCGGCCACAGCCGACCGGTTCATACTGATTGTCAGCACTCGGACCACCCGCAGGACTCGCAGGTCTTGCAGCCCTCCGAGTAGTACAGCGAGAGCGCACCACACTCGGGACACTCGGGGCTCTCGCCGGCGTCGATGATCGACTGCTGGTCGGCTTCCACCCCTGTATCGCCGGCAGCGGCTGCGCCGCCATCGGTCTCGGGCCCGGTCGGCTCGTCGAGGGAGGCGTCGGGCGCGTCGTGTTCGCGTTCGTTGTCCCCGGCGGTCTCCTCGAGCGTCGCCTGGTCGGGGTAGGTTTTGTCGACCTCGTCGTCGAGGTAGCGCCGGAGCGCCGTCCCGAAGGCGTCGGGGATGGAGTTGATCTGCTCGCCCTTGTCCCAGGCGACTTTCGGCGAACGGATGCCCTGGAGCTTGTCGACGATCTCGTAGGGGTCGACGCCCGAGCGCAGCGCCACGGAGATGGTTTTGGCCAGCGCGTCGGTGAAGGAGTTCGTGAACCCGCCCGAGTGACCCGTGTTGGCGAACAGTTCGAACGGCTCGCCCGTCGTCGGATCCTCGTTGATCGTCACGTACAGCTTCCCGTAGCCGGTGTCGATGCGCTGGGTGACGCCGTGAAGCTGGTCTGGCCGCGGCTTCTTCTCGGCGTACCGGTCCTCCCGCTCGCCGCCGAGCACCGACTCCAGTTCCTGATCGAGGTGGTCGCGTACCGTCTCGTGCTCGAGGAAGCCCTCGATTGACCCGAAGATCTCCTCGATCTCCTGGACGACCTCCGCCTCGTCCATCTCGGCGAACTCGGTGTTCTGGGCGCGCGTCGTCAGCACCTGCTTGCTGCGGGTGCCGTCGCGGTAGTAGGTGACGCCCTTGCCGCCGTGGTCGTAGATGTACTCGAACACCTCTTTGGCGTCCTCGAGGGTCGAACTGTTCGGGGCGTTGACCGTGTTGTGCGAGACGACGCCGCCGACGACGTACTCGTGTGGTCCCGCGAGTTCGATGTCGTGCATCTCGCGCGTGCTGGCGTCCTCGAGGTCAGTAACCTCGTACAGCGGTGGTGCGTCCGTGATACCAAGATTCTCTGCGGTCCTGTCGAACATGTAGTCCCGATCGCGGTACTCGAAGTTCCGGGCCGCGTAGTACTCCGTAGATCGCGAGTCGAACTCGGTTTTGTCGACGCGGTCCTGGGGCACGTACACCCGGTATCGCTGTTCGAACCGCTCGACGCGCTTGTGGGGCTCGATCGGCGTCACCAGTTCCTGTGCGTCGTTCGTGACGTGCACCAGATAGGCGTACGCGTCGGACTCGTCGACCCATTTCCGGCCGACGTACACCTTCGGGACGCTGAAACTCCGTAGCAGTTCCGCCACGCCCTCGGCAAGGTCCTTCGACATGCCGCCGTAGACGACCAGCGACTGTGAACTGACGTACCCATCAAGCGTGATCCCGTTGACGAACGCGAGTTTCTCTTCGGGACTGCCCAACAGTACCTCCCGTGGGACTTCCTTCTCGTAGGAGCCGGAGCCACAAACCGTCGTCACGAACTCCCAGACCGGTTTGGAGTTCAGTCGGACACCGTACACTGTATCCCGCTGCTCACCCTGGCGAGTGTCCTCCTCGATAGACGGCTCGCGCCCGAACAGTTGCTCGAACAGTTCGCGAGCCTCGTCTCGGACACGCTCCGACGACGTGCTGATCTCAATCGAGTATCGCTCGTCGATCGCACTCCCGTCGGCGGCGTACATCCCGAGGAACCGCGCGAGAGATGGCGACATCTTCGAGGGAAGGGTCACGTCTTTTTCGAAGACGGACGGATCCACTCCGTCAGCGGCGAGAGTGGCACCTCCGTCGGCCGCGACCGGTCCACGGGTGAAGGCAATTTCCGTTCCTCCCTCGCCGTGGGACTCCGCGTGGCGGCCGATCACGTAGTCACCCTCTTCTAGATCACCGAGTGTTTTCCATCCGTCGGGCGTCAGAACCTTGTGTGACTCCGTGGCACCGACGAGTTCGGTACCGTTGTCGACGCGGATCCGGGTCGCGTCTTTCTCGCCGGCGTAGTACTGTGACTCGACCGGAACGCCGTCGATCGTCACATCCTCTTCGACCTCGACAAACTCTCCTGGATCCGGCGTTTCATCGGCGAACGACTCGATCGGCCGGACGCCGGAGTCGGTCTGTACCAGCGTCCCCTCCTCGAGACACTTGCTGATCGCCGAATCCACACCTTCCTGACATGAAGTCTGGACGCCGGCGTGCTCCTTCGCGGAGAGGTCGCCAGTCGTGACGAACAGCTCGCCGACGGCGTCCGGGACTGTCGTGAGCCCGTCGACGCCGTCGAACTCGTTTTCGGCCATCTGCTCCTGGGCCTCCTGCTTGACGGCCCCGACGTCGATGTCGTTCTCCTCCAGGACTCGCAGGAAGTAGTCGTCGAACTCGACGAGCATCTCGTCGCCCTGGACATCGTCGGAGACGTTCTTGTAGTAGGCGACGTTGTAGATCGGCTCACAACCGCCCGTTGTGTTGCCGACCATCGACGTGGTGCCGGTGGGTGCGATAGTTGTGACATTATGATTACGTATCGGGAACCCTTCTTTCCACTTGTCGGCGTCCAGCCCGGTCTGCTTCTCGAACCACTCGCGGTACTCGGTCGGGTCGGCGAACTTCGAGCGGTCCCACTCGCCGAACGTGCCGCGCTCCCCGGCGAGCTGGTGGCTGGTCCACTTCGACTCGTGGTTGATGTGGGTCATCAGCTGGCGCGCGACCTCGTTGGCCGTGTCGCTGCCGTACTCGATGCCCAGCTGGATGTACAGCTGTGCCAGCCCCATGATCCCGAGGCCGATCTTCCGCATCTGCCGGACGGTCTCCTCGATCTCGTCGACCGGGAAGTCCGACATCGTCACCACATTCTCCAGGAAGCGCGTGCCGAGTTCGATCCGCTGGTCGAACGCCTCCCAGTCGATCGACTCCTCCAGGAACGCCGCGATGGCGGCTTCCTGGCTGTCGTACTCGGCGGCGTGGCGCTCGGACCAGAC
>PXRK01000028.1:39103-95749 GCA_003021015.1 Halobacteriales archaeon QS_4_66_20
TCGGACCAGACCCGCCAGTCCGGCGCGTCCATCGCGGCCAGCGTCGAGAGGTTGATGTGCCCCAGGTTGCAGGCCTCATATTCTTCCAACGGTTGCTCACCACAGTTATGTGTAACTATTCCGTCACTTATGAGAGAGTGTGTGTCGGGTTCTGTCAGGTCGTACACCTCCTCGTTCCCGTCGAAATCGACGGATTCTACGGTAGCGGTGAACGTCTCGGACTGTGGCCCCCGGACGTACGAGCTGATTATTTCATCCAGCTGTTCATTCTTGTCCTCTCGAAGGAATCCGATTTCGTCCCGGAATCGGATCATGTTCTCCTTCGAAACAACGAGGTCGTGGAATCCCTTCGTTTCGTACTCCTTTTTTCCACCAGTACCATCTGGAAGTTCCTTCGTCGTGGCGGGTTTGCGGTCTTCGTAAATCTTGCTGGCGATGCCGAAGTTGAGCAGGAGTTGCTGGGCTTCTCTCAGCAGATCGAGGCTAGCGTTTGCGAGACGAATGGTACGTCCACGGTTCTTGTTTCCTTGGACGCTCCCGTCAGCAGTGAACAGTGCCTGCAGGAAGCCGCGAGCCATCCCTTCGCTGCCGCGCATGACGGCGTCCGGCACCTGGTGTTTCTCCTCGACGAGTCCGGCACCTTCGGCACACTCATAGAGGCGGGCCGAGCGGATGCGCTGTTCGACTGCCTGGGTGCCGCGGTAGTCGTCTCCGCGGCTGATTTCGTTGACACTGATCTCGTAATCGGCGTTTCCGGTCGGCTCCCGGACGATTTCGTTCACATCGTCGGCGAACTGCTCGGAGATTTCGGCGTCTTCGTCGTAGAAGTTCAGAACCGCCCGTTCTTCGCCGTGTTTGAGATGTCCGTCCCCGACCATCCAGCCCAGAACCCGTCCTTCCTCGGCGCTCCCGTGCTGTCCGAACTCGCCTTTTCGGTTCTGGATATGAACTGTGTCACCGCTGTCGAGGTTCCCCGCTTCAACCCAGCCGTCGTCGGTCATCACGCGGTGGTCGGCCGTCAGGCGGAGTTCGTATCCTTCCTCGGTCGTCAGCCGGTAGACGTCCTTCGTTCCGGTCTTGTAGACGCTGCTCGCCTCCTTCAGGCGCTCCTCGCTCAGACGGCCGTCGACGACCACGTCGCGCGCGACGCCCCGTTCGTACAGCTCCTCGGCAGGAACGAGACCGTCTTCGGTGCTGATGAGCGTATCTCCCGTCAAGCAGGGGTTCGTCGCGAGGATGCGGTGGTCGGGGTGTTCCTCGACGTCGAAGGAGTGTTGCTTGTTCACCCGTTCGAGGAAGATGACGCCGGGTTCGCCGTTCTCGTGGGCGCCCTCGACGATCCGGTCCCAGACCTCCTGGGCGGGCACTGACAGTACCTCGCCCTCCTCGACGTACTCGCCGAGGCCGAACATCTCGTACAGTTCGACGGTCTCGGCGGTGGCGACATGCGGTTCGCCCGTCCGCGGGTTCGTGAACGCGTACTCCTCGTCGTTTTTGACCGCGTCCATGAAGCGGTCGGTGATCCCTACGGAGATGTTGAAGTTCGAGAGGTGGCCCTCGACGGCGTTGCGCAGGTGCTCGGGCACCCGCCCCTCGTCGTCGATCAGGTCGCGGGCCTCCTCCAGCGCGTCCTTGAAGGAGTTGTGCGTGAAGTCGTCCGGGTCGTTCAGGCGGAGGCTGTGCGCGAGCGAGACGTCCTTGTTCTTGGCGTGGATGAACTGGATCACGTCCGGGTGCGAGACACGCATGACACCCATCTGCGCGCCCCGGCGCGCGCCGCCCTGGGCGATCGTCTCACAGTTATGGACGACGAGGTCTTCGGCGATGTAGGTGTGCGTGTCGGTGACTTCTGCGTTGTGAACGGGTCCCTTGTAGGGAACTCTATCGATGGAGTCGATAGCGACGATCTCGTGGCCGTTCGCCTGTTTCGTCCGGTCAACCGCCCGGAAATCCTCGGGTACGTCGTCGAAGAGCCGTTTGAGTGGTGTGTCGAGCGCAGTACTGACACTCACGCTCACCCAGTACGTCGGCCGCCGGTTTTCGGGGGTTCTGCTGTGCCGCGAGAACTGGACGCCACAGCGCAGTCCGACCTGGAACACCCAGTCGATGATCTCCTCGGAGGTCAACTGGAGCTGTACCCGCTGGCTGTCCCCACGCGTCTCCATCGTCCCATCGCCGTCGAACAAAGCCTCGACGACGCGGGCCTGCGTCTCAACAGGCGCGTTCCAGAGGAAGTCGGGTACTACCTTTTCGGCGGCCCCCGTCCCAAACGTTCCCTCGATAAATTGGGCGAAGCTCGCGCTTTCGGTGTGGACTTTGAGCGTATTACGCTCTTCGACGACCTCGATCCGAGACGGGGCATCGAACGCTTCGAGCGCCTCGGTTATTTCGTTGGCTGACTCCCGCTCGTCAGCGTTGAGCGTGAACGTAACCTCGTTCGGGATGCCGCGACGGTAGACGACACACCCCTCCGCGAGATACCAGCCCGCTATTGTGGCAAGTGCTGATACCGGCACCTCAGGCGCGATCATCCGCGGCTGTGGTCCCTTGTCCGCGCCGTAGTACTGACGGTTGATCGTCACGCCGCCGTCAGTGAACACGAGCGGCCCCGATGCCAGTTCCGAAAGCAAGACCGTCTCCTCAATCGAAAGGCCGTTATCGTCGGCCGCGTGACCGAGAACGAGTACGTCGTCTTCGGAAAGGTCACGTGCGTCGACCCACTCAAACCCGTCTTCTCGAACGACTTTGAACGGATGCTCGCCGGTGGCGCGGATCGACTCGTTCAGTCGTTCCGGCACGATTTCGACGAGTTCCTCGTCGACGTATCGTTCCATTGTCTCGGTGACCGGCTGTTCGTCACCGTTCTCATCGATGACCAGGTCGCCGCTCTCCAGTGATTCGATGGGACGTTGTCCGTCCGGAGTCAGTACTTTTGTCCCCGGAGGGAAACACAACTGATCGTACGTCCGCATAAACGTGATCGGTCCGCTGGCGATACCACCAGTGGATCCGACAGCGTCTCCGTACGGGCGTAACTGCCAGAAGGCATACCCGCACCCGCCTCCCGACTGGAACACTTCTGCGGCATTCTTTGCTGTTTCATGAATGTCTGTTATATCGTCGTCGGGCGACATAACGAAACACGCAGACAACTGCTGCAGTTCGTCGCCCGCATTCATAATTGTAGGAGAATTCGGGATGAAAGAAAGTTGCTCCATCGCCTCCTGGAACTCCGCCGCAGTCGTCTCGACGTGGTCGCGGATCTCCGGCGGCAGTTCCGGAACAACCGTGTCGTAAGCGAACTTGTTGACGTTGTACTTCGAGAGCGTCGTTTCGGCGTCGTCCTCGACGCCCACGCCCGCGCCGAACACTTCCGCTGTGAGTTCGTCGCGACGCGGATGGTCGGGCTTGACCTGGTCGGGCGTGACCGTGACCTCGACATCGCGCTTGCCGGCCTCGAACACCGCCTCGGCCAGCGCGACGTTTCTGGCGACGCGCTCGAAGAGATCCTCCTGCTGTTCGATCAGGTCACCGTTCGCGTCCTTGCGCAAATATCGAGCCGGGAGAATGTTGTGATACGCGTTTCCGGTCAGCCGCTCCTCGATGGTCTCCCCCTCTGTCCGCTTGATCGGGAGCGTCAGCTCGCCGGCCGCAAGCTCCTTGCTCATACGTCCTCACCTCGCGTCGCTATTCCCCTGTCGACGTGCCGCGATTGTCGCTGTTCCATTCCTGTCATCTGTGTCGAACATCCTGTTCTGCCTGGCGCCAAATAACCCTTTGGTATCCGGATTTCGGTACCGCATTATAGTTGTCACTTTTCTGTTTACTTCGCCGCGAGACACCAGGCTCGCGGGCTGATTCGTGCCGGGATTAACAGAGGGGTCCATCCATCTTAATGGTAGGCAGACCGGAGTGAAAGTAAAATCTGTTCCCGGAATTCGGGTGACTGATCGAGGTTCGCAGTGGAAATTATGGGGGGTTTCGGGTGGAGATTTTCCGGCCATAGCTTTATCGCACCCGAATCCATGTCTCAGCACATGGAGGGGACAGATGTACTCGTGCAGGTGGGGCCGTTCGCGTCCCCGCCGGCGCTCCTCGTCGGGCTCGTCCTGCTGCTGGTGGTGGTGCTGGTCGCCCGCATCCTGCTGGCGCTGGCCTGGCGGCTGGTACTGATCGCGGTCGTGGTCGTGTTCCTGCTGTGGCTGCTCGCCGGGCTCGGCCTCGAGGTGTTCGTCGTCACTGCCCCGTGATCACCGGGCCGTTCTGATACTGGTGGCTGTAATTCTTTTACTCACCAGTCTCTGCTCTCTGCGGAGACAAACCCGTTCCGCCTGGATTCTCAATTCGAGTTTTCACGTACTTACAGCCACCAGTATGAGGAAGTTGCGGATCACGTCGTGGCCCACGGCCGTCAGCACCGACTCGGGGTGGAACTGCACGCACTCGATCGGGTAGTTCCGGTGACGGATCCCCATGACCAGTTCCGACTCCTCCGTTTCAGTGGTCGCAGTCACCTCGAAGCAGTCAGGTACCTCGGTGGCGACCAGCGAGTGGTAGCGCCCACCCTGGAACCCCTGTTCGAGGCCGTCGAACACGCCCTCGCCGTCGTGGTCGATCGGGAACGCCTTCCCGTGGATCGGTTCGGGCGCCCGGGCCGAGACACACGCCCAGCGTCGGTACGTCGGGGCCGAGATCCGTGAGAACGTCCGCACTCACGCCCACGTCCCGTTCGTGTTTCGGGTGGCCGGGGCCGGGCGAGATGACGACGGCGTCGGGGTCGGCCGCTTCGATCTCCGCGAGCGATGCGGTGTTGCGAAACACCTCGGTCTCGGCGTGCTCGCTGACGTACTCGACCAGGTTGTACGTGAACGAGTCGTAGTTGTCGACGAACACTACCTGGGTGTCGGCGAGCGCGTCGGAACTGGCCTCCTCGGCCGTGGCGTCGCGGTACGCGCTCATCTGCCCACCCCCGAGGAGTCCGATACTGCGGTGCCGTCGGCCGACTGGTCGGCCTCCAGCGGCCGCTCGCCCTCCCCGTCCGCCACCTCGATCCGTTCGAGTGCGGCGAGCACGCCGTCCATCTTCTTTTCGGTCTCCTCGAACTCCGCCGCGGGGTCGCTGTCCGCGACGATGCCCGCTCCGGCCTGGACCGTGATCCGCTGGGCGGCGTCGACATCGGTCGGCCCCGCCCTGTCGCCGAGGCGCTCGACGGTCGCCGTCCGGATGATGATCGCGAAGTCGGTGTCGCCCTGCCAGGAGACGTAGCCGAGGCCGCCGCCGTAGGGGCCCCGCGGCGCCGGTTCGAGCGCGTCGATGAGCTCCATGGCGCGGATCTTCGGCGCCCCCGAGAGCGTCCCGGCCGGGAACGCCGCCCGCACGGCGTCGAACGCGTCCTGATCGTCGGCCAGCGCCCCGATGACAGTCGACTCGATGTGCTGGACGTGAGAGTACTTCAGCACGTTCATGAACTCCTCGACGGTGACGCTACCGGGGTCTGCGACCCGCCGGACGTCGTTCCGCGCGAGGTCGACCAGCATCGTGTGCTCGGCGCGCTCCTTGCCGTCGGCGAGCATCTCGCCGGCGAGACGGCGGTCCTCGACGGGGCTGTTGCCGCGCGGACAGGTGCCGGCGATGGGGTTCGAGACGACCGTCCCGTCGACGACTGACACCAGTGTCTCGGGGCTCGCGCCGACGATCGTCAGGTCGTCGTGAGCCAGCAGGTACATGTACGGCGACGGGTTGATCTCCCGGAGCGCCTCGTAGAGGCCGAGTGTGTCGACCTCGCCATACAGTTCGCGCTTGCGTGAGATGACGCCCTGGTAGATCTCGCCGTCGAACACCGCCTCGCGGGCCCGCTCGACGGCCTCCTCGTACTCGCCCCGGTCGCCGGCACCCTCGTGCTCCCGTTGGAATCCGCCGGTCTCGATGGCGTCGGCCCCGGCCAGCAGCTCGGAAACCCGTTCGGCCTCCGCGCGGAGGTCGTCATAGATGGCGCCCGGGTCGTCATCTTCCCGGACGACCGGGGTGAACACGAGCGAGAGCGCGTCCTCGCTGTGGTCGAACACGAGCGTCTTCGTCGTGAGCAGGAACTCCGCGTCGGGATACCGCGAGTCGGGCCGCTCGACGCCGACCTCCTCCAGCCAGAGGTCGTACACCGCCTCGTACGCGAGGAACCCGACGAGTCCGCCGTCGAGCATCTGGCGGCGCCTGTCGGGGAACCCCCGGAGCGTCACGTCGGGCAGCGCGCTCCGGAGGCGGTCGACGGTGTCGCCCCCGGAGACGGAGAGCAGCCCCTCGTACCGGTCGTTCAGTACCTCCACCTCGGTGTGATCCGGCTCGACGGTGACGACCGCTTCGGGCTCGTACCCGACGAACGAGAAGCGGGCGTGACGGTCCGTGCCCGACGCCGCGAACGCGCCGTCCGGATCCGAGGAGGCGACCTTCTCGGCGCTTTCGAGGAGGTACGCGTAGTCGCCGCCCGGCGACCCGCCCGTGCGGCCAGTGAGCGCCGCGTACGCCTCCAGTGGCTCGACGCCGGCGTCGATGTCGACCGCCGTCCTGACGACGGCCGGCCGATCGTCAGCCATCGCCACGAACTCCGCCCTGCTGGTGTCGGCGGTCACGGCGACTCCTCCGGTGTCCGTGCGGCCGCGACGAACCGTTCCACGGCCTCGTGGTCCTTGACGCCGCCCTGGCGTTCGACGCCGCTCGCGACGTCGACCCCGAACGGCCTGACGCTCTCGACGGCGTCCCCGACGTTCGCGGGGGTGAGGCCACCGGCCAGGATCACCGGAACGTCGAGGGTCTGCCGGTGACGTCGCGTGCGATCCCAGTCGTGTGTCTCGCCCGTCCCCCCGCCACCCTGGTCGCCGGTCGAGTCGACGAGCAGGGCGTCGGCGACTGTCGCGTACGCCGCGACGTCGTCTTCCTCGGCGTCGACTCCCACCAGGAGGGGGGCCTCGATCCGCTCCCGGACCGCACCGGCGTCTTCGGGGTCGAGGCTCCCGTGAAGCTGGAGCGCGTCGGCACCGACGCGTCGCTGCAGTGCCACGGCCTCGGGGACGCTCCCGGGCATCGTGACCAGCACGCCCGTCACGAGCGGTGGGACCCCGGCGACGAGCTCTGTGGCGCGCTCCGGCGCGAGTTCGCGCGGCGTCTCCACCGGCACGTCCACGATAACCCCGACGGCGTCCGCCCCGGCCCGGACCGCGGCGTCGCGATCCTCGGCTGACGTGATGCCGCAGATCTTCACTCGCGCGGCTCCGTTCGTCAACGACTGTTCGCCACCGCTGGTGTGTGTGGTTCCTGTCATTGTATCACGAACCCGGACGCTCGACGCCCCCAAACCACAGCAGTAATCGAAAGACGCACGGCCGGCGCGGTCAATCACTGGCCGTCGCGCCGAGCCGACCGACGGCGCGCAGTTCCTCCATCTTCGCGGCCGCGTCGCCGCTGTCGATCGTCCGGCGCGCCTGCTCGACGCCGTCCTCGATCGACGACGCCTCGCCGGCGACGTAGATCGCAGCGCCTGCGTTCGCCAGAATGATGTCGCGTTTCGCGCCGTTCACCTCGCCGGTGACGATCCCCTCCAGGTCGGCCGCGTTCTCCCTGGGCTGGCCGCCGGCGATCGACGACACCTTGTGACGGCCGACGCCGAGCGACTCGGGGGTCAGCGTGTACTCCTCGACGTCGTCCCCGTCGACCTCGGCCACCGTCGTCTCGCCGTGGACGGCGATCTCGTCGAGTCCGGAGCCGTGGACCACCAGCGCGCGCTCGGCGTCCATCCGGGCGAGGGTACGGGCGAGTACCGGCACCAGGTCCTCGTCGTAGACGCCGACGACCAGTCGCTCGGCGCCTGCCGGGTTCGTCAGCGGGCCGAGGACGTTGAAGATCGTCCGCATGCCCAGCTCCTGACGGGGGCCGATGACCGCCTTCATCGCCGGATGGAACACCGGCGCCAGCATGAAGCCGATCCCGCCCTCCTCGACCATGCGCTCGACGGCCGGCGGTTCGGCCTCGACGGGGACCCCGATCTCCTTCAGCACGTCTGCACTCCCCGACGAGGAGGACACGGAGTAGTTCCCGTGCTTGGCGACGGGCACACCGGCACCGGCGACGACGAGGGCGCTGGTCGTCGAGACGTTGATCGTGTCGTAGTCGTCACCGCCCGTCCCGACGACGTCGACGAGGGTATTTCGGGCCGGGTCAATCGTGCGCGCCGCCGCGTGCATCCCCTCCGCGAACCCGGCAATCTCGGCCTCTGTCTCCCCCTTCGCGCGCAGCCCAGTCAGCAACGCGCCGATCTGTGCCTCCGTCGCGTCTTCGAAGATCTGTCGTGAAACCTCCCGCGCCTCGGCCTGTGTCAGGTCCTCGCCCGCGGACACACGTTCGATGTATTCCTGCATATGAAGTCACCAATGTTTGTTTTCGTTGTACGATGTATGTTTTCGTACATTGACTTAAGCGTATCGGCTCGGACCGACTCGACGGGAAAGCGGCGATGCAGCCAGCGACGGGTGCGGTGGCCCGCTGGTGAACGATCCAGCCGGGTAAAAAGTCACGCACGACCGTATCACGTCCGGCAGTATCAGGACAGGTAGCGACGACCATCAGAGCGAGTTCACGTCCACGTCCGGCGGATACCAGGCACAGAGGTCGGCGGAGGCCCGCCCGACCTGGGAGTTGAGGTCGTCGGTCGTCGTCACGTAGTTCGTCGACATCGTCGGGACGTCGATCTCGTTTCGGACCTGCTCGCTGTAGCGTTCCAGCACCTCGGCGTCGAACTTCGGCCGGTCGTTCGGCGTAGTCTGGCCGGCGACGACCGAGAGCAGGTCACAGCCGTGTTCGGCGAGCTGGCTGCCAGTCGCGAAAGCGTCACTCAGGTTGAACCCGTCCGGGCGCCAGTCGGTCGCGTTGAGCTTCACCGAGACCGGCTTGTCGTCGGGCCAGACCGCCCTGACGGCGTCGAACACCTCGAGGGGGTAGGTGAGTCGGGCCTCCTGGGAGCCACCGTACTGGTCCTCGCGCTCGTTGGTCAGCGGCGAGAGGAAGCTCCCGAGCAGGTACCCGTGAGCCATGTTCAACTGCAGGTGGTCGAACCCTGCGTCGTCGGCACGCTCGGCGGCGTCGACGAACGCCTCGCGGATCCGCGCCATGTCGTTTTCGTCCATCGGCGTCGGCGTCTGACTCCGGCTCGTGTACGGGTTCGGGGAGGGCGCAAACAGCTCCCAGCCGTCGTCGAGCGGGCGGTCGAGCCCCCGTTCGCGCGGCTGTGTCGCGCCCCGGCGGCCGGCGTGGAACAGTTCGACGCCGAGCGCCGAGTCGCTCCCGGCGTCGGCGACCGACTCCGCCCAGTACTCCCCGTGCTCGGCCGTGAAGATGCCCGGGGTGCCGGGGTGGAGACGGCCGTGTTCCGAGACGGCCAGCGGCTCCGTCAGGACCAGTCCGGCGCCCTCGCCGGCGAGGTCGACGAGCCGTTGGCGCTGTTCGGTCGCGGGGTGTCCGGTCGACCCCGCGGTGCTCGGCCCGGGTGCGAACACTGCCCGGTTTTCGAGCCGGAGCCCCCGGAGCGAGAACGGCTGGAACATCGGCGGCCGGGCGATTGCCCGCCGTTCGTCGTCGGTCGCGTACCCGGCGAACCACCTGTCGAACCCGTCGGCGTACTCGGCGTCGCGGAGCTTGAGCTCGTCGTACGTGATGCGGCCGCTCCTGGTCAGCAGGTTGAACGCGAACCGCTCGGGGTCGAGGTCGGTGAACCGCTCGGTGTTCTCGAAGTAGTTCCGGCTCGTCCTGGCCGCGTCCTGGATGCGGTTGACCGGCTCCCGTCGCTCCTTCTCGTACCAGTTGAGGACACTCTCCAGGTTCTCCGGCCCTTTCTCGACGAACGACTCCTGGAGGGCGATTGCGTCCTCCATCGCCATCTTCGTCCCCGACCCGACCGAGAAGTGGGCGGTGTGTGCCGCGTCGCCGAGCAGACAGACGTTCCCGTGAGACCAGGTCCGGCAGTTCACGACCGGGAAGTTCCGCCACTGGTAGAGCTTCGATTCGAGGTCGTAGTCGCCGAGGTGGTCGGCGAACAGGTCCTCGAAGTACGCCTGCCCCGCCTGTTCGTCCATCTCGTCGAGGCCGGCGTTCTCGTAGGTCTCCTCGGTGCACTCGACGATGAACGTGCTCTTCTCGCCGGGGTAGGCGTGGACCCGCCAGAGGCCGTCCTCGTTCTCCCGGAAAATGAACGTGAACACGTCGAACGGTTTCTCGGTGCCGAACCAGGCGAACTTGGCCTCCCCCATCCGCACTCGGGGTTTGAACTGCTCCTCGTAGGCCTCGCGGGTGACGCTTTTGAGCCCGTCAGCCCCGATGAGCAGGTCCGCCTCCGCGGCGTAGCTTTCGGGGTCCTCGACGGTGTGCTCCCAGTGCATCCCCACGCCGAGTTCGTCGCATCGCTCGCGCAGAATGTCTTTGAGTGTGGCCCGCATCATCCCGGCGAACGCGTGGCCGCCACACCGGATGTACTCCCCGCCGAAGTGGATGTCGATCGGGTCCCACTTCGTGAACGCGTCCGTGATCCGCTCGTGGGTCGCGTCGTCGGCCTCCCGGAGCCTGCTGAGGGTGCTGTCCGAGAAGACGATCCCCCAGCCGTACGTGTTGTCTGCGGGGTCGCGCTCGTAGACGTCGATCTCCCAGTCCGGATACGTCTTCGCGAGGAGGGCGCTCGCGTAGAGACCCCCCGGCCCACCCCCGATGACGTTTACCTTCATAGTTCGCTCTCGACGACGCGCTCGAGTCGCTCGTACTGTTCGATCCCG
The DNA here is from genome assembly GCA_003021015.1 of Halobacteriales archaeon QS_4_66_20. Taxonomy (GTDB): domain Archaea; phylum Halobacteriota; class Halobacteria; order Halobacteriales; family Haloarculaceae; genus Halovenus. The sequence continues at coordinate 49,909 of PXRK01000028.1, forward strand.
CCAACCGCCGGGAACATGATGAGTTCGTCACAGCCCCGTTCCTCGTAGCCGCGGATGAACTGGACGACCTCCTGTGGGGTCGTCAACAGCCCGTCGGCGATCCGCTCGGCGAACGGTCCAGTGAAGGAGTAGTAATCAAGGAGGTACTCCTCGCCTGCCTCAGCGACGCTCTCGTCGCCGAGCGCGTAGTACCCGTGGCCCCACAGGTCGGGATTCCCGGGCCGGCCGGCCTCGCTCCAGGCTGCGGTGGCACTGTCAGCACAGTCGCCAAAGCGCCGTGGCGGGCCGCCGGCGCCGATCCAGCCGTCCCCGAACCGGACGACGCGCTTGTAGGCGGGATCGCTCTCGCCCCCGATCAACAGCTGCGGGCCTCGTTCCTGAACCGGGTCCGGACCGATCTCGTCGCCCTCCCAGTGCTGGATGAGCGCCTCCAGCTGGCCGGTGAACCGCCGCCCGCGACTGCGGTAGTCGGTCCCCGCAGCCTCGTAGTCCTCCTGTCGTGCGCCGAGGGCGACGCCGAGCGTCAACCGACCGTCCGAGAGCACGTCGAGCGTCGCAGCTTTCTTCGCCAACATCGCCGTGCTCCGCAGTGGGCCGGCAATGATCGACGTGGCGAGTCGGATCTCCTCGGTGGCCCCTGCACACACGCTCAGCGTCGACATCGGGTCCAGACTCTGATAGACAAGGCGGTCGAACACCCCGATGCTGGTGAACGGTCCATCGTCGGCGCGACGAGCATAGTCGAGAACGAGATCTCGGTCGGTTCCTTCCAGCGTATTTGGGAGGCCAATACCCACCTGCATGATGTAGCCCGATAGCAACTGTCTCCATAAATTAGTTGGGATGTGGTAACACGGCTGGAGCGATCCGAGGCCGAGTCGGATCACTGCGGTGTTGCGACATCGTCGATAGCGTCGACGGCAGCGTCGATCTCCTCGTCGAGCGTAAAAAAATGGGGCGCTATCCTGATGCCGCCGCTCCGATAGCTGACGTTGAACCCACGCGAGTGAAGGCGGTCCTTGACCTGTTCGGCGTTCTCCACCTGGACGTTGACGACGCCGCCCCTGTGCTCGCTCTCCCTGGGCGTCATGACGGAGAACCCGCAGTCTGTCGCCCGCTCCATCGTCCGGGCCGTCCGTTCGACGACTCTCTCCCGAACGGCATCGACGCCGAACTCCTGGATCGTTTTCATCCCCGCGTTTGCCGTATAGGCGTTCGACACCGGCGGTGTTCCAAGTTCGAACCGCCGTGTGCCCTGTGCGAACCCGGGATCCTGGATGTCGAACCCGAACGTGTTCTCGACACCGAACCAGCCCCTGCTCGCCGGTTCGAGTCCGTTTGCCAGGTCCCCATCCACGTAGAGGAACGCAATGCCCGGGCCGCCGAGCAGGAATTTCAGTGTGCCGGTCGTGAGCATGTCGATGCCCTGTTTCTTCACGTCGATCGGAACGATGCCCGCGGACTGATAGGCGTCGAGAAACAGGTAGCCACCCCGGTCGTGAACGGCGTCTGCGACGGCCCGGGCGTCGATCAACCCGCCGGTGAACGAGGAGGCGTGTGCCGTACAGACGAACTGTGTGTCCTCGCTCATCTGCTCGACGTACGCGTCGACTGGGACGTAGTTTTTTTCACCCGGGTCGGCGAAGCGAAGCTCCACGCCACGCTTCCGGTGGGCGTGCCAGAACTGTGGAACCGTCGGGAAGTCGAGCAGCGACGTGACGACCTCGTTTCTGTCCTCGAACTCGAACGCGCTTGCGACCTGTGAAACTGCGGAGGTGGCACTGGAGACAACAGCTATCTCCTCCGGGTCCGCGTTGATGAGAGACGCGAAGGTATGCCTCGCCTCCTCTACTTCGTCGAGCCACTCGTCCCACGGGCGTGCTTTTTCCAGCCAGGCACGCTGATACGCCTGGAGAGCATCGATGCCACTCCGCGGAACGGGACCGACCGAACAGCTCCGCAAGTGCGTCCAGCCCTCGTCCGCGATGGCCGGGAACCTGTCCCGCCACGATTCGAGAGACATTGTGGCACCCGTTGACTGGCCACGTACATAAAATGCGAAGGTTAGACGAACCGCTCGTTCTGCAAACCTCGTGGTGAGCAGAGGGGCTGGCCCGACACAATCTTTACTGGAGAGCGGATTCTGTGTTGTGGTACCGCATGAGCGTCCTTCGGACCTCCAATCGCGTTCGGGGGTTCCTCTCTCGTCGATCAACAGTCCTCGCTCTACTGGGAGCCGCAATACTACTGTTGGACCTCACACGGCGTGTGGTGAGCGGCGATATTGCGGGATCGTCACTCGCCTTGTTCCTCTGGGATGGAGTCGTCATCGGTCTCGTCGTCGGTCTCGCTGGTATCGGCCTCTCGATGACCTACAACATCCTCTCGTTTGCCAACTTCGCCCACGGTGATTACCTCACCGCTGGCGCGTTCAGTGGGTGGGTCGCAGCCTTCCTGGTTGCAGGGGCCGGCCGGTTCGACGTCGGCGACCTGTTCCTCCTCGGCGGCCGGGGCGGCGCGGTCGACTCACAGACAGTCGGCGTGAGCGTGACGGCGACACCTGTCGCTGTGGTCGTCGGGATGCTTGTCGCGGCCGGTGTGACTGCCGTTCTCGCTCTCGTCGTCGACAGAGCCGTCTACCGCCCCATCCGCGACCGCAGTGGCATATCGTTGCTGATCGCCAGCATCGGAGTCGCATTCATCCTGCGATACGTGATCGCCTTCGTCTTTGAAACCGAGCGGTTGGGCGTGACCAGCGGTGCCAAAGTGCCCTCGACGGTCGTCCCCCTCCTCGACGTCCGGATCACCGCTCACGAGGCGACGCTCGTGGTTATTGCCACGGGCCTCATGTTCGGGTTTCACGTGTTCCTGCAGCGCACGAAACTCGGAGCCGCCATGCGGGCGATGTCGGACAACAAACAGCTTGCCCGGATAACCGGCATTCCCGTCGAACGGATCGTCCGACTGACCTGGGTGATCGGCGGTAGTTTCACCGGGATCGCCGGGTTCCTCGTCGTTCTTGAATCCGGATCGATCTCGTTCAACTTCGGCTGGCTCCTGCTCCTGTTGATATTTGCGGCAGTCATCCTGGGTGGCATCGGCTCGATCTATGGTGCGATTCTCGGCGGACTTACTATCGGGGTCATCAGCCGCCTGTCACTGGTCTGGTTACCGCCGTCTATCATGAACGCAACCGCTTTTGCCGTGATGATCCTGGTCCTCATCGTCAGACCACGGGGACTGTTCAGCGGGGGGACGTCGGTATGACGCTCGCCGACCGTACACGGACCATCTTCAGCCGGGACTGGACGACCGATCTGCCCGGCGGCGACGCCACCCTCGTGGTGCTCGTCATGCTGGCGCTGTACACCTGGGTCGGACTATTCGGCATCATCCTCGGCTTGGACGTCAGCGGACTCCTCAACAGCCTGCAGACGATTACGTTCTACGCTGCAGTGTACGCGATCCTCGCGCTCGCACTCAACCTACAGTGGGGGTACGCCGGGCTGTTCAACGTCGGAGTTGTGGGCTTCATGGCTGTCGGAGTCTACACGATGGCCATTCTCTCCCGACCGGTCGCCCCCATCTCCGGACCGCCGGGCTTCGGTCTTCCCCTGCCGATCGGGCTGATCGGGGGGGTACTCGCTGCCGCTGTCATCGGACTGGTCGCAGCGATTCCCGCGCTCAGGGTCGACGACGATTACTTCGCGATAATCACCCTCGGCCTGGCCGAAATCATCCGAATCGTTATTTCCTCGCCAGCGGCCGACGAGTTCAGGGTGGGAAGTATCCGGACCGGCACCGGCGGCGCGAACGGCCTCAGCCTGCCCCAGAATCCGATTCACTCGATCTACTACACTGATCCGGCTTCGCCTGCCGCCGGGACGACACCGGTCGGTGACGCCGTCTTCTCGATTTTCGAGGCCGTGCACGTCGATCCAGCAGTCGTCGTCAAGATCACCTACGCTGGCGTCCTTGTCGGATTCGTCGTCCTGTATTTCGTGTTTCTCTCGCGTGTCGGTAACTCGCCGTACGGAAGGGTGCTCAAAGCCATTCGCGAGGACGAACTCGTGGCGAACTCGCTGGGCAAGAACACGGACCGATTCAAGGTCGAGACCTTCATCGTCGGCTGTGCACTGATGGGTCTCGGCGGCATCCTCTGGCAGGGGAGCCAGGGGTTCACCAGTCCCGGGAACTATCTCCCCCAGCAGACGTTTTACATCTTCATCGCGTTGATTATCGGCGGTGCAGGCTCGAACACGGGGAGTATCATCGGCGGCGCGCTGTTCGCCGGACTCCTCTTCGAAGGCCCGCGACTGATCAGCCGCCTCGTCGATCAGTTCCTGACGTTCCGATCCAGTCCGAACAACTTCGTCGACGCAGTCGTGCCACTCTTGTCACTCGACATCGGTCCGTTCATCGTGTACGCACTCGACAGTATCGCCTACCTCCGGTTCATTCTCGTGGGGAGCATCCTGATCTATTTCATCCACAACCGCCCGCAGGGACTGCTCGGTCACCGCAAGGAAATCGCGGCGAGTATCGACCTGCTAGACCGGTCGGCAGAGACGGAGGGAGCCGACGATGAGTGAGCACAACGGGACGACCACGGCCGATCCCTCACCGAAGTCGAACGACAACAGCCAGTTATCCGAAACATCGTTACTGGAGGTCGACAGCCTGCAGAAGTCGTTCGGGGGCATCAGGGCCGTCGACGACGTGAGTTTCGAAATCCGCTCGGGATCGATCGTGGGATTAATCGGGCCGAACGGGGCGGGCAAGTCGACGACGTTCGACCTCATTACTGGCGTCGCCAGCCCCGACGCAGGCTCGGTGTACTTCCAGGGGCGCAACATCACCGGTCGCCAGCCGTACCGGAACGTCAACCAGGGGCTGGTCCGGACGTTCCAGTTGTCACGGGAACTGGATGAGATGACAGTCATCGAGAACCTCATCCTCGCGCCCCAGGACCAGACTGGCGAGTACTTCTGGCAGCCGGTACTGCCGGGTACACGGAAGCGCGTGAGGTCCGAAGAACGGGACCTCCGCGAACGCGTCTGGGAGACCCTGGAATTCTTCGAGTTAGACCACCTCGCCGACGAATACGCTAGAAACCTCTCGGGCGGCCAACGGAAACTGCTCGAACTTGCGCGCGCGCTGCTGACCGACCCGGACATTCTACTGCTGGACGAACCGCTCGTCGGCGTGAATCCGACGCTCGAACGGAAACTTCTCGGCAGGATTCACGACCTCAACGATCGGGGCTACACGTTTCTTCTCATCGAACACGACGTCGACGTCATCATGGAGAACTGCGAACGTGTCATCGTCATGAACCAGGGACAGATCCTCGCGGACGGGAGTCCCGCCGAGGTCAGCGACGACCAGCGCGTTCTCGAAGCGTACCTCGGGGAGACGGTCTGACCGTCTCTACTTCTCGAACTCGATCTGGTCGACGTTCTCGACCGCTCCGTCCGCTGTGTACTGGTAGACGGCGTAGTTGACCGAGCTCATGTCCCCGTTCTCGTCGAAAACGACGTTACTGGACGCGCCCTGGTACTGGATCTCCTCTCTCTCCGCCGCCATCTCGACGCCGTCGACCAGCGACTCGGGCGTTATCTCCTCGCCACCGGGATTGGCGACAGGGCGCATCTGGTCTCTGACTGCTGGACCCTCGTTCTCCCCCGCGGCGGCGTTCGCCAGGACCAGCACGGCCGTCGCGTCGTAAACGTACGAGAAAAACGGCGGTGTGTCCTCGCCGTACTCGTCCTGGTAGAGATTCGCAACGAACTCCTGTCCAGTACCGGCCGCCACCGAGGAGACGCCCATCACGTTCGTCATCTCCTGTCCGACTGATCCCGGAAGCTCCGGGTCGCGGAGGCTGTCCGGCCCGAGAATCGGCGTGTCGCGACTGTGGTTCGAGTAGAAATTCCGCAACAACGTTGTCGCCGAAGCCGGGAACGCGACGACGAACAGCGCGTCCGGGTCGTCCGCCATCACCTGTTCTAACTGTGACGAGTAGGACTGCTGTTCGGTCTGGATGGCGATCGATTCGAGGATCTCACCACCGCCGTCTTCGAACTCCTCGACGAACGTCTCTTCGAGCGCTTGCCCGTAGGCATCGTTGATGTATATCACCGACACCGTCGAGGCGTCAGCCTCGGTCCTGGCGAGATCGGCGAGCGCGCGGCCCTGGAACGCGTCACTGGAGATCGTTCGGAACACGAAATCGTCGTCCTGCAGCGTCGTAATCGCCGGCGACGTGCTCCCCGGGGAACAGCAGACGACCTGCCGGGGGCGGTAAACCTGCTCTGTTACCTGGATCGTATTCTCCGAGGAAAGGGGACCGTTGACACACGGATACCCCGCGTCTACGAGTGCTTCGGCCCCCGCGATCGCCGCTTGGGGGTCCGTCTGGGAGTCCTCTACCTGAATGTCGACCTCGAAGTCGGTATCCGCATCGTCGAACTGCGTCCGCGGGAGAAGTCCGACGTCCCGGAGTGGAACGCCAACTGAGGAGAGGTCGCCCGTCTCGGCCGCCAGCATCCCGACCTGGATTGTCCGATTCGTACTGCCCCCGTCACCGCCTCCGACGCATCCTGCCACGCTTGCGACTCCGATTGTCCCCAGTGCTCTTAGCATGTCACGCCGTTTTCTCAGTCCTGACATGGTTAGTGATAACATACCGCCACCATAAAAAATCCTATCAAATTTGTGAGTTACAAGTGGACACAGGATGTATCCGACATCAATGAAGGATGCTAAGCCGGATTTTCGACAAAAGGTTCGATCGGTGAGTGAGACGGTATCGTAAATCTGCCAGAAATAGAGGGGCAGTCAGACGGGTCGCCAGACGTGATTCTACAGTACGGTGACCTGGACGCACCGGCCCTCTCGAAGGTCACAGTCGTCCCACACGCAGTCAGTTCACCCTTCCTCAGTGTCGACGACAGCCTCCGCTTCGATCTCCAGCAGAAGGTCCTCTTCCGGCAGACTGTCGACTCCGATCATCGTCGATGCCGGCTTATCGCCTGAGAACGCCTCACGGTGTGCGCGGCCGATCCCCTGCCAGATGTCGAACTCCTCGACGAAGACGCGAGTTATCAGCACGTCGTCCATCGACGCCCCGACTGCGTCCAGCGATCCTTCGATGCGTTCGAGGACGAACTTCGCCTGTTCGTACGGATCGCCGGGGGCGACAACTTCCCCCTCATCGACGGCAGCGGTTCCCGCAATGCGGATCGTCTCGCCAACTCTGACAGCCCTGTTGAACCCGAACTCCTCCTCGTACTTGGTCCCCGTCGAGTACGTTTGACGTCGTGTCATAGCGGAACCTCACCGAGCCTACACTTGAGTCTACTGGTGTTGCAAGTCGTTGGATGCCTGTCCCAGCACATCGATACTGGAGGGATGACGTCCTGCCACCGCTGGTTCCCGACCGCTCTCTTCCGGCGGGCTGCTCGGGGCCAGATGCTTCGTCGTAGCCGTACTGGATCGTTTTTTTGCGCAAAATATGGTCGTAGACAGACTGCGGGACCGCTAGCTGATGGCTGTCCTCGGATCAGATGAAACTGCGTTCAGTACTGGACCCGTCGTCGGAGAACCGGCGGGCAGAGAAGGAGGTGACGTCGAGGAGTTTCGGCTCCCCGTTGACGATGATCTCGGAGACGACCTTCCCTGTGGCTGGAGCGTGCATGAACCCGTGACCGGAGAAGCCGACCGCAGTGACGTAGCCGGGAACGGGTTCGTCGATGATGGGATTGCTGTCCGGTGTCTGTGCGTACACCCCTGAAATCGACCGTTGCACCCGAGTATCCTCGTCGAAGTAATCCGCAAGTTCAGCCAGCGATTCGAGAACGGCGAGGGTCCAGTCCCTCGACGCCCCCTCGGTGTAGCCGTCCGGGTCGACAGTCGGCATCGTCTCCTGTGGGCCGCTGGCTATCATCACGGTATCGTCCTCGGGGTAGAAGACAGCGCCGGTGTCGAGGTCCATCGTGAGCGGCAGGTCCGGCGGGAACGACCCACTGGGGCGGACGAGCAGTTGATGACGCAATCGCGGTTCGACCGGGAGTTCACCGTCGACTAGTGCGTCGAGTTCGCTCGCCCAAGCCCCCGCGGCGTTCACGACATAGTCACAGTCAACCGTCGAGTCGGCGGTTTCGATCGCCGTTACTGGGCCACCACTGCTCCGTCCGTCGCGCCGAACACCGGTTACCGCCACTCCGAGTTCGAACTCGACGCCGGCAGCTCTCGCGGCGTCGACGTACCCCCGCAGGGCAAGGTTGGGGTCGACGAAGCGGTCTTCAGGGGAGAAGGAGGCGCTGACGTACGGCCCCGGATCGAGACCGGGACAGTGCTCCGTCGCTTCCCCGGCGCTCAAAAACTCGTTTGGAAACCCGTATTCGCTCTGCATCGCCACGTCGCGTTCGAGCTGGGTCGCCGTGTCCGGGTCTCTCGCGAGAAACAGATACCCCGTGATCCGCTCCCGGATCTCCACGTCAAACTCCTCTTCGAACGTGTTCCAGGCGTCCATACTGGCACGCGACAGGGCGACGTTGGCCGGCAGCGAAAACTGCGATCGGATCCCGCCGCCAGCGCCGGTACTGCCCGCCCCGACGTGGGACTTCTCGTAGACTGTCACCTCGACGCCCCGTTGAGCGAGTTCGTACGCGGTCGCTGCACCAACGATGCCGGACCCAACGACCACGACGTGCATGTTCGCTGATGACTAGCCACAGCAGTTAACGCTTTGGGCGGTGGCTTCCGGACACGTATCCGGCAGGACGGCCGCTCAACGCGACGGAACGTCCACAGTTGCGGGCGTCGCGATCTCGTCGAGCGTCTCGACGGCCTGCTCGATTTCGTCGGCTGTGTTGTAGAAGTGCGGCGAGAGGCGGATGCCGCCAGCGCGCTCGCTCACGTTGAACCCGCGGTCGAGCAGTGTTTGCTCTACCGTCTCGGCATCCTCGACCTGTACGTTGACGACGCCGCCTCGTTCGTCCGCATCGTGCGGCGTCAGGACGTCGAATCCCCGTTTCTCGACCCCCGCAATCAGGTTGTTCGTGTGTTCGACGATTCGCTCCCTGGCGTTTTCGACGCCGAAATCCAGCACGAACTCCATCCCGGCCGCAGCCATGTACGTGGTCGGGGCCGCGGGGGTCCCCATCTCGAACCGCCGTGCACCGGCAGCGTGCTGGTTGGAGTCGATGTCGAAATCGAACAGGTCCTCCACGCCGAACCAGCCGAGATTCGCCGGCTCGAGTTCGTCGACCACGTCATCGTCCACGTAGAGATAGGCAGTTCCCGGGCCGCCCATCAGGAACTTGAGGGTGCCCGAGACGAGCATGTCGACGTCCTGCGCTTCGACGTCGATCGGGACGACGCCTGTCGATTGGTAGGCGTCCAGAAAAAAGTAACCGCCACGGTCGTGTACGGCGTCGGCAACCCCCTCGACGTCCATCAATCCGCCAGTAAACGGATAGGCGTGAGCGCTACAGACGAGCAAAGTATCGTCGCTCATCTGTTCCTCGTAGACGTCCGTGGGAACGGTCAGACCGTCCGGAGACTCGGCGAGTCGCACGTCGACACCGCGTTTCCGCTGGCCGTGCCAGAAATACGGCACCGTCGGGAACTCGAGGTCCGTTGTGACGACTTCGTCGCGGTCCTCGTAGTCGAACGCGCTGGCGACCTGGGCGAACGCCTGGGACGCACAGGAGAGGATCGCGATTTCGTCCTCGTCCGCATTGATGAGGTCCGCAAACAGCCGTTTCGAGTGCTCGACTCTCTCGAGCCACTGGTCCCACGGGTTGCCCAACTCGATCCAGAGACGCTCACACTCCCGGCGGGCGTCGAGCGCGGGCTGTGGAATCGGTCCGGTCGAGCAGTTGTTCAGATGTATCCGGTGTTCATCCGCGACTGCCGGGATCTGATCGCGGAACGTCCGGACTCTCTCGCTCGTCATCGCAATCCCGCTCCCGACCGCCCAGTCGTGTCTCTCCCGGATGTCCGCACTGCCAGAACGGGATGCTCCAACCCGTTGATAGCGTTACGAGAAACAGCGGAACGCTCACCCGTTACCCGACCGAGCATCCGTTCGGGACTGTTCCGAGTCATGTGGGACAGTGGTCTCAAATTCTCTTAAAACCGGCGATGCGACGAGTCCCGTCGACGACCACGACGAACGAAACAGAGTTCGTCGAACACGCTCCCGCGGGCGTGTCCGTCCACGCCGCCCGCGTCGAGGGCGGCCCCTGTACCGTCGAGACGCTGGAACGGATGGCTACCGACGTCGAGCGGAGCGCAACACTGCTCGCTGACCAGCAACCAGGCGACGCTGTGGCGGGCCCCCGAGGTTGCGGGGGTGGAGGTACCGATATCTCGCTCGGGAAACTGTTCGAATATTGATGGCTCTCGGGATCTGTTGGAGTATTGGCGAGGTTCGGACCGCCACTGCCGTACGGAAACCGAAGTCGGTGAGCGGGGCGCCACTCATAGTGATTGTTGTGATTATTTTCGGAGTCGCATCGTATTCTTTGGAGTTTCACGGGCTGACACCGGAGTCTGATGGGTCGACGGCGGTAAAGACTCACAACAATCACTATCAGTCCAGCAACAGATTCCCGTACTCTGTAACTGTCGCCGTCACGTCCGGTGGGACCATGGTGGTCGAACTCGCCTCCTCGACGATCGCCGGCCCTTCTATCGTCGTCCCGGCGGCCAGGAGGCCACGCTCGTAGACGTTCGTCGTGACGCCGCCCGTCTCCGGGAAGTGAACGTCGCGCTGACCCCGGTGTGCGGTCCCCCCCTCGACGGTGATGGACGGGTCGTGTTTCGGCGACTGCACAGTGCCGGAGGCGCGGAGAATGACGATCTCGATGGGTTCGCTCGTTCGCGCGTGACCGTACATTCGACGGTGTTTGTCGTGGAATGCCTGCTCCGTCTCCGCGAGCAGGTCCTCGTCGATCCGGTCCGTCGTCTCTCCAGGCACGGGCACCGTGAGTTCGTAAGACTGCCCCTGGTAGCGCATATCGATAACGCGCTGAACGGACACCTTCTCCGTCTCGAATGCCTGGTTGGTGAACCGCTGGTAGACCTCCCCGACCAGCTCGTCGAACTGCTCGTTGAGCACGTCGAAGTCGAGGTCGGGCTTGCGATAGGAGTGGGACTCGTCGACGCGGACGTCGGCAACGAGCAGTCCGCTCGCCGAGAACACGCCGGGATTGTTCGGGACCAGCACGCCCTCCATGTCGAGCGCCTCTGCGACGGGGACAGCGTGGAGCGGACCGGCCCCGCCGAACGCGACGAGGACGTACGTGCCGGGGTCCTCCCCACGTTCGACGGTGACCCGTCGAATCTGGCGGGTGAGGCTGGCGTTCGAGACGTCCACCACGCTCTGTGCCGCCTCTTCGACAGATTGCCCCAGCGGTTCGGCAATCTGCTCCCGGAATAGCTGTCGCGTCCGGTCGACTATCAGGTCGATGTCGCCACCGAGGAAGTTGTCCGGGTTGATACGGCCCAGGAGGAGGTTGGCGTCGGTCAGGGTTGCCCGCTCACCGCCCCCGTCGTAACAGATCGGCCCGGGGTCGGCACCGGCGCTCTCCGGGCCCACGCGGAGTGCGTCGCCCTCGTCGACCCACGCGATGCTCCCGCCGCCCGCACCGACCGTGTTGAGATCTATCATCGGCGTTTTGATAGGGAGGTGGTTGATCTCCCCCTCAGTGGTCCTGATGATTTCGCCGTCCCGAACGATGCTGACGTCCGTGCTGGTACCGCCCATGTCCATGCCGATAGCGTTCGCAGAGCCCTCCCGCTCACTGGTGTACTGCGTCGCCACGGCGCCGGCGGCCGGTCCCGACAACACCGTCCGGATCGCGCTCTCGACCGCCTGGTCGGCCCGGAGCAACCCCCCGCCGATGTGCATGATGTTCAGCGCGGTATCGAGTCCCAGGTCGGCGAGGTCGGATTCGAGGTTCTCGACGTAGTCACGGATTTTCACCTTGACTGCCTCGTTGAGGACCGTCGTGATGGTTCGTTCGTACTCGCGTATCTCGGGGTAGACGTCCGACGAGAGGGTGTAGGCAGTCCTGTCCCCGTGCTCCTCGATGAGCGCACCGACCCGTTGCTCGTGGTCGGCGTTGAGATACGAGTACAACAGCGAGACGACGATCGATTCGACGTCCTCGGCGAGGAGGTCGGTGATGGCATCGGTCGCCGCCGCCTCGTCGAGGGGGTCGACCTCCTCGCCGAGATGGTCCAGCCGACCGGGAACTTCCTTCCGGAGATACCGCGGGACGACAGTCGGAGGCTTGTCGGTGAACAGGTTGTACAGTTCCGGACGCGTCTGGTCACCGATTTCGAGGACGTCCCGGAGCCCCTCGTTGGTGACGAGGCCGATTTTCGGGAGTTCGCCCTCGAGAACGGCGTTGGTCCCCACCGTCGTCCCGTGACTGAGAAACGACACGTCCCCGACGTCGACGGATTCGTCGAGTACTTTCTCGATGCCGTCGACGACCCCCTGCTCGAACGCTTCCGGCGTCGACGGCGTTTTCGTCGTGTACACGCGGTCGCCGGTTTCGTCGTACAGCACGATGTCGGTAAACGTTCCCCCGATGTCGACGCCCAGTCGGACGCTCACGCTCGGTCGCCCCCCTCACTGTCGACGTTGTCCACGGCGTCCGTGTCGGTCGAACTGGCAGTTCCCCCGTCGGCCGCCACACCGTCGTTCTCCGACGGAGTTGCCTCCCGGAGTTCTCGCCGTCGCCGTTCGGTCGCCTCGTTGTCGATATCGCGCTCCACACGGTCGACGACGACGCCATAGACGTCCCGTGCTTCCTCCTCGGAAACCTTCCCGTTCACGACGTCCCGTAACACGAGTTCCGCATCGCGGTCCAGCGGGTCCCCGTATCCCCCGCCGCCTGGCGTCTGAATGCTGGCGACCTGGCCCGGAGCGAGTCGATTCGTGGACTTTGAGCCGACCTCCCGCTCGTCGTCAGTGTCCGGGTCGATGACGTACCTGGCCGGGTCGGCGTCCTCGCCACCGAACAGCCCCCACGGAGCGTACTTCGACCGGTCAGAGAGGACCGTGAACGACGCCTCGTGGTCGTAAAACTCCATGTCCCGGCGGATACCCAAGCCGCCCCGATAGCGGCCTGCACCTGCCGAGTCCTGCCGGAGCGCGTACGTGCGAACGTACATCGGGATCTCCCCTTCGACCTCCTCGATCGGGCTGTTGGCCGTGTTCTGGAGGTGGGGCTGAACGGCGTCCATCCCGTCCTTCGTCGGCCGGGCCCCGTACCCCCCGGCGAACGTTTCGTAGTAGACGTACTCCTCGCCGTCTCGCGGGTCCGTTCCCCCGTAAGCCACGTTGACGACCGTCCCCTTCGTCGCCGCGATGACGCGGTCGGGGATCGCCTCCGCGAGACTCTTGATGACCATGTCCGGCACCCGTTGCGTGATCTCGCCGGTGGCCGCGATAGGGGCGTTCTCGTCGGGGTTGACCATCGTCCCCTCCGGCGTCACGAGTTCGAAGGGTCGGTAGAACCCCTCGTTCTGGGGGAGGTCCTCCTCGAACAGACTGCGAATAGCCATCATCACCGCCGCGAACACCGTCGAGGGGTTGGAGTTGAGCGGCCCCCTGTTCTGGGAGGCGGTCCCGGTGAAATCGAACGTGATCTCGTCGTCCTCGATGACGACCGCGAGCTTGACCACCACTGGCTCGTCGTCGATGCCGTCCCCGTCGAGATAGTCCTCGGCGGTGTATCGGCCGTCCGGCAACCGTCGAATCTCGGCGCGAACACGTTTCTCCGTGTACGAGAGCAGTTCGTCCACGTGTTCGGCCAGTCCCTCCCGATCGTACGACTCGAACAGAGTACGGTACCGGCGGGCTCCGATCCGGTTCGACCCGAGCTGGGCCTGGTAATCGCCGATCCGCATCTCGGCCCCTCTCACGTTTCGCGTGAGGATTCTGAGCATCTCCTCGTCGTACTCCCAGTCGGTAACGGCCTTCACACCCGGGATTATCAGCCCCTCCCCGTAGAGGCTCGTACTGTCGGCCGGGATGCCGCCCGGCGTCTCTCCGCCGATGTCGACGTGGTGGGCGTCGTTCCCGACGAACCCGATGACCTCGCCGTCGTGGAACACTGGCGATATGAGCATAATGTCCGGCAGGTGGACGGCGCCACCTTGTGACGGGTCGTTCAGGAGGAACCCGTCACCCGGCTGTAAACCGTCCGTTCGTTCTTCCATTATCGCCGGCGTCGCATACAGGAGGGCGGCGACCTGCGATGGCGCTGCCGTGAACTGGGCGATGTGTCGGCAATCGGCGTCGAACAGGGCACAGGAGTAGTCCCGTCGAATCTTGATATTCGTGGAATAGGAGGTTCGCTCGAGGGTAACACCCATCTCCTCGACAATTCCCTGGAGTTCGTGACGGAATATCTCGAGTTCGTCACCTGATACCATAGTACCGGTTCACACTACCTCCTGTTAACAGTACCGCAAGTCCCGGACTACGGCGGTCCGGACGAGCAGATTCGGGGGCCTGTCAGGACTGCTCATACTGGTGGCTGTACGTACGTGAACACTCGAATTGAGAATCCAGGCGGAACGGGTCTGTCTCCGCAGATAGACAGCCAGACGTGATTCAGGTACGCCATGCCGTCCCAACTCCCGTTGGTCGGGCCATGTAGTAGAGACTGGTGAGTAAACGAATTACAGCCACCAGTATCAGAACGCGTCGACCGCATCGTGCTGTCGTTCGTGGACGATCCCGCGAATCGTATCCACCTCCAGTCCGGGGTTCACCCGACCGTGCTGGTCGGCGGCCCCTACCATCTCCTGCACCTGTGGGACTACGACCTGCCGGTAAATCACGTACAGTTTGAGCGTCTCGTCACCGACCGCTTTCACTTTGTTGTGAGCGCCGGGCGGGAGATAGATCATCTCCTCGGGCCCCGCCTCCGTCGTGTGGATCTCGCCCTCCTCATCCTCGTAGGAGATCTCGACTCGCCCCTGAACAGGCATGTTGATCTGGTACATGTGGGGGGTGTGTGTGTGCCAGTTTAGAACGCCCCCGGACTCGGACTCCATGTACGAGACGTTGAAGTCGTTCGATCGGAACAGGTGAGCCGTGAAGTCCGGTGGCGACTCGTCCTCGTCACCGATATCGTCGGCATCCTCAGCGTCCTCGTACAGGTCGATCCCTTCGACGTCGTCCACCCGGATTTTGAACCCATCCTGGGGGAGAAACTCCGTGAAGTCGGGTAGCTCCATGCGTCAGCAATCTCCGGGTTACTCTTTATATCTAGGGGCCCGCGACGGTTTCCTCCGTATCTCCGCGGGATGGCAACTATCCGCGCAGTTCCGGCAGTTCGACGGGACGATCATCTGTCGGTGCCGACACCTTCCAGAATCTCCGCGGCGTGCTGCTCCGGCGAGACGTCCTCGTAGGTCGCCTCTATCACCCCGTCTTCGTCGATGACGTACGTGCTCCGGAGTGCAATCTCGTACCTCTGTCCGTCGATCTCCGGGGTCCCGAACGTTTCGTAACGGCGGGCAACCTCGCCGTCCTCGTCGCTCAACAGCGGGAAGGGAAGCCCTTGCTGCTCTCTGAAGGACGCTATTTCCTCGACTGGGTCGGTCGAGACGCCGACGACCTGCACGTCCGCTTCCTGGAAGGCGTCCCAGTTGTCCCGGAAACTACACGCCTCGCTCGTGCAGCCATCCGTTCCAGCCTTGGGATAGAAGTAGAGAACGACCGTGTCACCGCGGAAGTCGGAGAGTCGTACCGGTTCACCGTCGTGATCTGGAAGTTCGAATTCCGGCGCTTGCTCGCCTGGTTCGAGCATGCGAGAGTGATCAGGTGCCAGCAGTATGTACGTTTGGATATTATACGCGCACCACGATCGATCACGTCACCTGCTCCTGAGAATGGGGACTCTGGCGGCCGAAATACACGCTGTTTCAAATTACTGAATCTCGATGACTGCTGTTGGTCCGACCAAGGTTTTATTATCTCCTTGAGACTGTCTTTGTTCATGCCCCCGAACGGCAGTTATCTCCCTCAGGGGAATCCTCAATACGTAGTTCGCAACTACTACCTCGAACTGATATTTCTTGGAATTCTACTGCTGCTGCTCGTGGATCTACTGAATTCGGTCCGAACGGGCGCCCTTCCGCTCACTCGTCTGCTGACGTTTGTCTGGGACGGGATAATAATCGGGCTGGCACTCGGATTAGCCGGAGTCGGACTCTCGATGACCTACAGCATTCTCGGGTTCGCGAACGTCTCGCACGGCGATGCGATGACTGCGGGTGCATTTCTGGGATGGAGTTCGGTTTTCCTGCTCGTCGGTTACGGTGACGAAGCGTTCGGGCAGCTGCTCCTCCTCGGCGTCGGCGGCGACCTCTTCGCGAGCGACCTGGGGATTTCACTCTTCAAACGGCCGTGGGCAGTTCTGTTCGGCATCGTCGCGACGGGTGCTCTCACAGCGGGGCTCTCCCTCCTGATCGACCGCCTCGTGTTCAAGCCGCTCCGGGACGTGGGGAGTCTGATGGTTCTCGTCGCCAGCGTGGGCGTCGCGTTCATCCTCCGGTACCTCGTCGTCTTCTTCTACAAACCGACCCAGCGCTCGGTCGCCGTCGCACCCGAGCGGGCAGCGATCGGGCTGTTCGACGGGGTGCCCGTGATCGCAGCGAGTCGGGAGGAACTCGTGGCTGGCGAGAGCATCCTAGAGTTCCCGGTCGGGGTCGGGAGGAAGACGCAATCCTACCTGCAGGTAACTTCCCACGAGGTCCTCCTGATCGTGACCACAATCCTGCTCATGGTGGGGTTACATCTCCTGTTGCAGCGCACGAAACTCGGCAAATCGATGCGGGCGATGGCAGACAACGAAGAACTCGCCAGGGCGCGAGGGATCCCGACGGAGCGGGTCATCAACTGGACGTGGATTATCGGCGGGAGTTGTACCGGAATCGCTGGCTTTCTGGTCGTTCTGGAACGGGGAACGATGAGCTTCCAGTTCGGATGGTTGCTGCTGTTGCTGATATTTGCGGCCGTGATTCTCGGCGGCATCGGCTCGATATACGGAGCCATCGTGGGCGGTATCGTGATCGGATTGACGACGACCCTCTCGCTCGTGTGGCTCCCGGAAGCGACGCTTGCACGCCCAGTGGCGTTCGTGATCATGATCCTGGTGTTGCTCGTTCGGCCACAAGGTCTGTTCAGGGGGCGGGTGGTCGGATGAGTCGCGCTGGAAACGTGGTAGAGTCGGTGCGAGCACGGCTAGCAGACAGCGACTACAGCGACCGGTCGCTCATCGTCGGGACGATGCTCGCGATCTACGTCCTGTACCTCCTCGTCGGTTTCTCGCTGGGATTCGACGTCAACGGTCAGGTGAACGCGCTCCAGCGGATAACGTTTCTCACAGCCGTGTTTGCCATGGCTGGGCTGGCACTCAACCTCCACTGGGGCTACACGGGCCTGTTCAACGTCGGGATCGCCGGGTTCATGGCAGTCGGTGTCTACGCCATGGGGATGGCGACAGCTCCCCAGAACCCCGAAACGACGACCGCCGTACCGGGGCTGGGACTTCCGATACCGGTCGGCATCCTCATCGGAATCCTCGCTGCTGCGCTCGCAGGACTGATCGTCGCACTGCCGGCGCTTCGACTGCGGGCTGACTACCTCGCCATCGTCACCCTCGGGTTGTCGGAAATCGTTCGACTCTCGTTCTCGTCGAACACGCTCGGGGAGTTCACTATCGCAGGAACCACGATGGGCACTGGCGGCAACAGCGGTATCAATCTGGTCGGCGATCCGTCGAAAATCGTCAGGCAATTCTACGAAACAGGGTTCGGTATCGGACCGCTCTCGGACCTCTCGGGAGCGATCCTCGACTCCTTCGCGTCAGTGGGAATCGAACAGATTGTCGTCATCAATCTGAGTTACACGGTCGTTGTCGTCGGCATACTGGGGTTCGTGTACGTTCTCGTCCAGCGCCTCGGGAACTCGCCGTTCGGCCGGTCGCTCAAAGCCATCAAGGAGGACGAGGAAACGACGCAGTCGCTCGGGAAGAACACGCAGTTACTGAAGGCGAAATCGTTCGTCATCGGCTGTGGACTCCTCGGACTCGCGGCCATCCTCTGGCAGGGATCCAGGGGCCTGACGACACCGGACACCTACATGATCGAACTCACCGTCTTCATCTGGGTCGTCGTCATCATCGGGGGCGCTGGCTCGAACACCGGGACGGTTCTCGGTGCTGCCCTGTTCGTCAGTATCCTGGACGAGGGGCCACGGTTCTTTCGCGACATCGTGAACGCCACGTTCGACATCCCGCGGGCACCGACGAGTATCGTGGAGGCAGTCGGTTCCATCGGCGAGGGTGACCTGATGCCGCTGTTGGCGTACGTGTTCGGCGAACTTGCCGCCCTCCAGTTCGTCCTGCTCGGTGTCGTGCTGATACTGATCATCAAGCGACGGCCGGAAGGGCTGATGGGCCACAGAAAAGAGCCAGCGTCGACGCTCGACATCAGTCGACCCGCGACGGAACGCGGGGACGGGGCCCCGGGCCCACCAGCCGGGAGTTCGGACCCGGAGGCCGGCACGGGGGAAAAGGAGGACGCAACCGATGAGTGAAACGGAAACCGCACCGACCGAGCAGGAGGAAACAGCGCCGGAACCGATACTCAGTGTCACGGATCTCAGAAAGGAGTTCAGCGGGATCACCGCCGTCGACAGCGTCACCTTCGACATCGAACCGAGCGGGATGACGGGACTGATCGGTCCCAACGGTGCGGGCAAATCGACGACGTTCAACTGCATCACGAACCTCGTCAGTCCCGACGGAGGCACTGTGGTGTTCGACGGCGAGGACGTCACGGGGATGCCGACGTATCGAATCGCACGCAAGGGACTGATCCGAACGTTCCAGATTGCACGCGAACTCCGGGAGATGACGGTGCTGGAGAACATGATGCTCACCGCCAACGAACAGAACGAATCGCCGTTCCACGCCGTCTCGCCCGGGCTACGCGACAACGTACGGCGACAGGAGGAACGGCTCCTCGAAACTGCGTGGGAACTGCTGGAGTTTTTCGACATCGATCACCTGGCGTACAGCTATGCGGGGACGCTCTCCGGGGGTCAGCGCAAACTCCTCGAACTCGCACGCGCACTGATGGCTGACCCGGAGATGCTCATGCTCGACGAACCGTTCGCCGGTGTCAACCCGACGCTCGAAGAGCGATTGCTCGACAGGCTCCACGCCCTCACCCAGGAGGGGTACACGTTTCTCGTCGTGGAACATGACATTAAACTGATAATGTCGAACTGCGAACGGGTCCTCGTCATGCACCAGGGGGAGCTGCTGGCGGACGGGCCACCCGAGTTCGTGCGGGAAGACGAACGTGTTATCGAGGCATATCTCGGCGGAGAGGTGTCGGGATGACGCTTCTCGACGTCTCGGACCTCGACGCGGGCTACGGCGACCTCCAGATACTGGAGTCGGTGGATATCGAGGTTTCCGGGAGGGAATACGTCACTATCGTCGGTCCCAACGGGGCGGGAAAGTCGACAGTCATGCGGGCAATCTGTAGCATTGCGACGATTATGGACGGCGAGATCCTGTTCGACGGGACGGACATCACCCGGATGAACCAGGCGGAAATCATCCACCATGGCCTCTCGTACGTCCCCCAGTCTGGAAACGTGTTTACGACGATGACGGTCCGGGAGAACCTCGAAATGGGCGGGTACGTTCTGGATGCGATTCCACCGGAACGGTTCCAGGCAGTGTACGAGCGCTTCCCGATACTGGAGGAGCGCGCCGACCAGAAGGTGGGGACGATGAGCGGGGGTCAACAGCAGATGGTCGCGATGGGACAGGCGCTGATGCTGAACCCGGAGATGCTCCTGCTCGACGAACCATCCGCCGGACTCGCCCCGTCACTGGTCGACGACATGTTCGACAAGATCGACGAGATCAACGAGGATGGGACTGCCATTCTGATGGTCGAACAGAATGCGAAGGAGGCGTTGCGCCGTTGTGACCGGGGATACGTCCTCGCACAGGGGCAAAATTACCACGAGGGGCCGGGGGACGAACTACTAGCTGACGAACAAGTTCGCAGGGACTTCCTCGGCGGATAGAACAGATCTGTCTTACTCACTCGACAACGATCTCTTCGATAGTCTCGATACCGCGTTCGGTTTCGGGGGCGTATTTCCAGATCTCGTAGGCGCCCGTATCGAGGTCGCCGTTCTCGTCGAACTGAACCAGACTCGACGCACCTTCGTACCGGACGTCCTCGCCCTCGGCAGCGGCATCCACGCCTTCGGCGAGGTTCTGGGGGGTGACCTGCATGTCGCCATCGTTTGCGACCTCCCGCATCTGTTCACTGATTGCCTCGCCGTCGTTCTCGCCAGCCGCTGCGTTCGCGAGCATGAGGACGGCTGCCGCGTCGAACGTTTGCGGGTTGAAAGGCCCGGGCTCCGTGTCGAACGCCTCCTCGTACATCGAAGCGAATGCGTCCAGTCCCGGCCCGTCCGAAAGTGGCGCCGTGCCGGTGACGTTGTCCATTTCCTCGCCGACCTCGTTCGGAACACGTGCAGTGTTGAGTCCGTCGACTGTCAGGATGTCCCGGTCGGCCGAGAACTGCGCGTAGTAGTCCCTAAACAGCTTGATCCCGCTCTCCGCGTAGCCGATGACAGCCAGCAGGTCGGGGTCATCCTGAACCGCCTGCTCGATCCTGGACGTGTAGGACGCCGCCTCAGTCTCGTAGGAAACTTCCTGCTGGACAGTGCCACCCATGTCTTCGAACGACTTGACGAACTCCGCAGAGAGTACCTGCCCGTAGTCGTCGTTGACGTACAGCGAGGCTGCTGTCTCTGCCCCCAGGTTCTCCGTCGAGTACTTCGCCATTACGCGTCCCTGGAGTGCATCGCTCGGGGTCGTCCGGAAAAGCAGGTCGTTGTCGTCGATGTTGGTGATACTAACGGCCGTTGCCGACGGACTACAAGCGGTCATACCGTTGGGGACGAACACCTGCTCGGACGCCGGAATGTGGACGTTCGTCGCCGCACCGCCAACTACCGCCGGAATCCCGGCGTTTGCGAGGTTGTTGGCCGTGCTGATACCGTCATCCGGGGTGGACTGTGAGTCGCCGAACATCGGGTCCACGGAGAAGTACTCGCTCTCCTCGTCGACGGTACTGAACGCCAGATCCGCCGCGTCGACCATCGTCGAACCGATCCCCGCGAGTTCCCCTGAGGCGGGAAGTAACGTCCCGATCCCTATGGTCCGCTCCTCGGGTGTACTCCCGTTCCCGTTACCGTTGCCGTTCCCGTCCCCATTTCCGTTCCCGTCCCCATTTCCGTTCCCGTCCCCATTTCCGTTCCCGTCCCCATTTCCGTTTCCGTTCCCGTTGCCATTGCCATCGGCATTCCCGTTGCCGTTACCCGATCCATCGTCACCAGTACAACCCGCCAGGGCTCCGAGGCACACAGCGCCAGTTGTTGCGAGGAAGCTACGTCTGTGAGTGTCTGTCATGCATCGGATAGCGTTGGCCAGTAGTCTTTAATCTTAGGGGGTAATTCCCCGTCTCTTTCGTTTCCTTGAGTATTGCGAGGGCTGTAGTCAAATCAATATATTTTAGGATCGAATATTAACTATATGTAAGTAAAGTATCACATTTATCGACCCGGAAACGTCGAGAGCCCGTTCGACCCGTACTCCCGAGTGGTGCTCCGCTCCACTCATAGTGATTGCTGTGACTCTTTACCGCCGAGTGTTCGTCAGACTTCACGTCCAGACCGTGACACTGCCGTAATTGCGATGCGGTGCCGAAAACAATCACAGCACTATCAGTCCCGCAACGACTCCGCGAGTTCACGCCAGCGGCGGCCGGATTCCCGCCCGCCCTCGAGGTAGGCTTCCGGGGTTTCCGGGTCGGGCGGCCTGACCGGGCCGGCGCGTATGAAGCCAGCCTCGTTCATCCTGGCCTTGACGATGGCTGGGGTATGCCGGCCGAATATCTGCATGTTCCCCTGGGGGAAGAACGTCTCGAACGTGTACGCCATTTCCTTCGACAGTTCGACCGCACGGTTCCAGTCTCCCGCCTCCAGCGCGCCCATCATCGCGAGCGTCGGTTCGGGGCCGCAGGAGACGCTCGACGACCAGCAGACTGGCTCCACGTCCGGGCGCCACGTCATCGCTGCAGGAAGATACGCGTCCATCTGCAGCACCCTGCAGTGCCCGTCAGCCTCCCGGACCTGCCGCATCGTCTCCCAGTACTCCGGCCCCAGTGAGACGTACTTCACGCCGACGAAGTTCTCGATCGGGACGAGGCGGTCCCAGGAGGTGATCGGGCGCTTGAACGCGCCGGGATTGTCGTAGGCGACGATCCCGAGCTCCGGGACTGCATCGGCAACTTGCTGGTAGAAGGTCACCGTCGCGTCCGGGGAGAGTTCACACCACATCGGCCTCCCCAGCAGGAGGCCGTCACAGCCGACGTCCCGGGCGAACCGTGCCCGCTGTATCGTCGTCCGGGTGTTCAACGTCGTGGGTCCGGCGAGGACGTCCATCTCCGTCGCCGTCTCCGCAGCGGTTCTCGTCACGGTTCGCCACTCGTCGGGCGTGAGCGCGAACGCCTCCCCGGAAGTTCCCGTCAACATCAGTGCGTTCACCCCCGCATCTTCGAGCGCCGCGACGACGCGCTCGGTCTCCTCGACGTCGACCGTGTTCTGGGCGTTCGGGTCGTTTGCATCCGGCGTTGCTGGGGTGGGCATGATGGCAAAGACGCCGGTGACATCGTCGACAGTCAGTCGAAGACGCATGGCTCCCATTCCGTCGGACAGATACTAAGTGTTTCCCGGGATGTGGGGCCGAGCTATCGCAACTCCGTCTCGATCGCCCGTTCGATGCGATCCAGCCCCGTTCCGAGCCGGTCGATGTCGATGGCGTAGCTGAGACGCAGGAACCCCTCACCGCCGGCCCCGAACGCAGTCCCTGGGGTCGTCGACACGCCGTACTCCTCCAGGAGATGGAGTGCGAGGTCCATCACCGGCCGTTCGAACGCCGTGACGTCCAGAAACAGGTAGAACGCTCCCTCGGGTCGAACACACTCTACCTCGGGCCACTCCCGTATGCGCTCGAGGGCGTACTCACGACGTTCCTCGTAGGTATCGACCATCTCCGAAAACGGGTCCGAGGGCCCGTCGAGTGCGGCGAGCCCAGCCGCTTGCGAGACGCTCGACGGACAGAGCGTCGTCGCCTGCCTGAGCACCTGGGCGGCCTCGATGACCTCGGTAGAACCGGCGAGCCACCCGAGTCGCCAGCCCGTCATCGCGTAGCTCTTCGAGAAGGAGTTGACCGACAGGACCCACTCCGGGTCGTCGGCGATGGCGGCGACGCTCCTGCGAGTTCCCTCGTAGGTGAGTTTCTCGTACACTTCGTCGGCGACCACGTACGCGTCGTGATCGGCGGCGACGCGGGCCAGTTCCCGGACGTCCGACTCGTCGTAAACCCGACCTGTCGGGTTCGTCGGCCGGCACAGTATCACGGCGGCCGTGTCCCCGGTGACGTGGTCGGCGACCAGTTCGTGGTCGAGGTCGAAGCCGGTCGCCGCCGGCAACGGCACCTGGACCGGTTCGGCACCGGTTAACTCCACCTGGGCCGTGTAGTTCGCGAACCCCGGCGTCAGAACGACTACCTCGTCCCCGGGACCCGCGACCGAGAGTAATCCGACGGTGAGCGCCTCGATAGCGCCGACAGTGACCAGAACGTCGTCTGCCTCGACGGGCACGCCGTTCTCCCTGGCTATCCGTTCCGCGATCGCTTCGCGGAGGCGCTGGACCCCGTAGGTGGAGGTGTAGTGGGTGTCCCCGTTCCGCGCTGCTTCAGCGGCACCGTCGACGACGTGGGCGGGTGTGTCGAAATCCGGCTCACCGATCTCCAGACGGACGAGGTCCCCGTCGTAGGCCTGCGCTCGTTCGAACATGATGCGGATCTCGGAGCCTTCGGCGCCCTCGGTCCGCGCTGCGAGCCGGGTCTCCCGTGACATGGTTCCAGATACCGCTGGTCGTCAATAAAACCTCGAGCCGATCTCCCGGGAGCCTCGGTTCGCGATCGCACGCTATCACCCGGACGTTCGGTCCACCTGGCAGGCCCACACCAGGTCACTCGCGGCGCGCGTGCTCCAGTTCCCACTCCCCGTTCGGCACGACAGCGTCCGCGTCCACTTCCAGGCGCATCCCCTCCAGTCCGACGTCGTCCGATTCGATCATGGTACTCGCGGGGTCGTGGCCCTCCGGGAGAAACGACTCCCGGACGCGGCAGACGCCGAGGTACTCCTCCTCGGAGAGTGCTTCGGATATCAGTTTCATCCGAACCACGTCGCGCATGTCCCCGTCGACCAGTGCCAGCATCTCCTCAATCGTCGCCAGTATCGTCCGTAGCTGTTCGACGGCCTCGCCGGGGGCAACCACAGAACCGTCAGCGTCGATCGCCGCTGTCCCGGAGATGAACACCCGTCGATACTCGGGAAAGTCCACCGCGACTGCCTCGGAGTGAGGGAGTTGCTCTACCCCTTCCACGCCATCGAACAGGTCGAGACCCGCTCCGACATCGGGTCCGAGTATCGTCTTTCGCATACACCTGTTTGACCACGACGCCACTTTACAGTACCTGCCGCTGGAGAGAGTCCTGCCCAGCCCGATCCCGGAGTTCCCGATCGGGATTCATAGTGATTGTTGTGAGTCGTTACCGCTGTCGACCCATCAGACTCCGGTGTCAGCCCGTGAAACTCCCGAGAATGCGATGCGACTCCGAAAATAATCACAACACTAAAATGAGCCGTGTCCGTTAGTAGGGGAGACTGGGTGAAACTGTGAGCCACGGTATCGAACAACCCGTCCCGCTCGGCGAGGGAAACAGTTCCATTGCGGCGTGTACGATCAGTCAGCCCGACGAAACCCCGCCACGGTACCAGCTCGTCAACGAGGACGGCGAGTACGATCCGGACAGCCTTCCCGACCTGGACGACGAGGAGCTGCTCGACCTGTTCGAGTGGATGCTGCTCCAGGAGATCGTCGACGAACGAATGGTGACGCTCCAGCGCCGCGGCGAGATGGGAACGTACGCCTCGGGCCGGGGGCAGGAAGCGAGCATCGTCGGCAGTTCCTACGCCCTCCGGGAAGAGGACTGGCTGTTTCCCTACGGGCGTGAAGCGGCGGCGATGCTGATCCAGGGGATGCCGCTCCGGGACCTCATGCTGTACTGGCGCGGCGTCGAGGACGCGAACATGCAGAAAGCCCACCGGGTATTCCCACCAGCGATCGCGATCGGCACCCACATCCCGGTCGGCGTCGGGTACGCCTGGGGGCTGGGGCTGGGGGAAGAGGACGCCATCGCGGCGCTGTTTCATGGCGATGGTCACCCCAGCACGGGCGAGTTCCAGTCGGGCGCCAACTTCGCTGGCGTCATGAACGCGCCGGCCCTGTTCTACTGTCAGAACAACGGGTACTCGATCTCGGTGCCGTTCGACGAGGGACAGACGGCTGCACAGACGGTCGCACAGAAAGGGATGGCGTGGGGGATCGACGGGATCCGGGTGGACGGCAACGACGTCCTCGCGGTGTACGACGCCGTCTCGCAGGCGCGCGAGCACGTCGCGGACGGCAACCCGACGATCGTCGAGTCCGTCACGTACCGGCTGGAGGCCCACACGACCAACGACGACCCGTCCCGCTACCGCGAGGCCGACGAGGTCGACTGGTGGGAGGAGCGCGAGCCGATCAGCCGGTTCAGGACCGTACTCGAGTCCGAGGGAATCCTGGCGGACGGCGACGAGGACGCGATGCGCCAGGAGCTCAACCAGCAGTTCGACGAGGCCAAGGAGGCAGCAGACGGGTACGAGAGCCGCGGGATCGAGGAGCTGTTCACCTACGTCTACGACGAACTGCCGCCGGAACTCGAACGGCAGCTCGGTGAGTTCGAACGGTTCCTGGAGGGGCATCCCGAGGCGCACGACTACATCGATCACAGGCCGAAGGGGTGAACCGGACGTGACAGACGCGAACCGAACACTGGTCGAAGCGGTCAACGATGGGTTACACACGGCGATGGCCGCCGATGAGCGCGTCATCGTCTACGGCGAGGACGTCGGGGATAACGGCGGCGTCTTCCGAGCGACCGACGGCCTCATCGAGGCGTTCGGGGACGAGCGGGTCGTCGACACGCCGATCGCGGAGATATCGATCGTCGGCAGCGCCGTCGGGCTCTCGATGGCCGGCTTCAGGCCGGTCGCCGAGATCCAGTTTTCGGGGTTTATCCCGCCGGTGTTCAACCAGCTCGTGTCGATGGCGAGCCGGATCCGCTGGCGGACCCGCGGCGAGCACAACGCCCCGATGGTCGTTCGCGCGCCGTACGGCGGCGGCGTCCGCGCGCTCGAACACCACTCGGAGAGCCTCGAGTCCGCCTACGCCCACGTCCCCGGGCTCCAGGTCGTCATTCCCGGCACCCCCTACGACACCAAGGGGCTGCTCCAGAGCGCGATCGACGATCCGGACCCCGTGTTGTTTCTGGAGCCGAAGCTCCACTATCGGGCCGGCCGCCAGGAGGTGCCGGACGGGCAGTACAGCGTCCCGCTCGGCGATGCGGCGGTCCGCCGGAAGGGGACGGACGTCACCGTCATCAGCTGGGGGTCGATGATGCCCCCCACGATGGAGGCGGTCGACTCGCTCGAGGACCGTCGGGACGTCGACGTCGAGGTGATCGACGTCAGAACGCTGTCGCCGCTGGACCGCGAGACCATCGTCGAGTCGATCAAGAAGACGGGGAAAGCGACAGTCGTCCACGAGGGGCCGAAAAGCGGCGGGTTCGCGGCGGAACTCGTGGCGACGCTCAACGAACGGGCGCTCATGTACCTGGAGGCGCCGATCCACCGCGTCACGGGGTTCGACGTGCCGATCCCGATGCTCGGGATGGAGGACTACTACCTGCCGAACCCGCCCCGGATCGCGGCCGGCATCGAGCGGACTCTCGCCGGCGAGGGCGGAGTCTGAGGACACAGTTCGTCGGCAGGGGGCGTCGTTCGATCACCCCACCGAAGTACGGCCGATTACCCGAACCAGTCACGTGCTCGTCCCGGGAGAGCCGTCAGGTCGTACCGGTCGGCGAGCGCTTCGAGTCGCGGGACGACCCCGTCGCTGAAGTAGAGGAACAGGCCGATGAGGAGGAGCCCGAACGCGGCAGTCTCCCAGTCCCCGAAGACGCCGATCTGCTCGTTGATGACGATCACCAGCCCCGCACCGACCAGGGGGCCGAGCATCGTCCGCATGCCCCCGAGGACCAGAACGATGAGGACCGTCACGTCGACGCTCTGGAACGCGAAGTTGGTCGGCGTGACCCGCCCCTGCGCAGTGGCGTACAGCGGGCCGACGAGACCGATCAGGACCGCCGCGGTGAACCCGGCGATCATCTTGTACCGCATGACGTCGATGCCGACCGACTCCGCGGCGACCCTGTCCTGCCGGATGGCGTCGAACGCGAGGCCGTACCGCGTCCGGATCATGCGGCTGTAGAGGACGAACGTCCCCGCCAGGAGGAGCAACAACAGGTAGTAGTTCACGATCCGTGACGGGAACCCGAGCGCCGCCTCGACGGGGGGAAGGTCGAGACCGGGGAACCTGAGGCCCGTGGTCCCGCCGGTGACGTCCCGGGCACCCTCGAAGAACTCCTCGGCCGCCAACTGGAGACTCAGTGTGAGAATCGCGATAACGATGATCGACATCTCGAGCCGTGCCGCGAGATAACTGACGAACACGCCGACGAGTCCCGCGACCAGCGCCCCCACAGGGAACAGGGCCCAGACAGTCACGCCGGTGGCGTCCACGAGATAAACCGTGGTGTACGTCGAAATGCCGGTCAGTGCGCCGACGAACAGGAACAGCTGATCCGTGTGTGCGAACACGATGTTGAGCGCCATCCCCAGCAGCGCGAACGCGAGAAACAGCTCCAGGAGGCGCGCCCGGTACGTGCCGCCGGTTTGCATGACGTACAGCGGAAGCACCGAGAGAAGAGCGAGCGTCGCCACGGCCTTCGTCCTGTCGGCGGCCGAGCCGAACAGTCGCGTCATGCGATCTCCTCCGGCCTGACGAGCAACGCGAGGACGGCGACGCCGAACAGGATGATGTTCGCAATGTACGCGCCGATGAAGAAGTTGGCGTAGGTGATTACGAGCCCGAGTAACAGGCCTGCCCCGACGGTGCCCTGTATGTTCCGGACCCCGCCGACGATGGAGACGATGATCGCAAAGACTGTCAGCTCGAAGGCCGCGTCGGGCCGCAGATTCGTGTGAAACCCCTGGAGAATCCCCGCGACCCCGGCGAGGACGACGCTGACGACGAAGATGAGCGTTCGGATCCGCCGGGCGTCGATGCCACAGAGCGTCGCACCGGTCTCGTCCTGGAACACCGTCCGCGTCGCTTTCCCCAGGTAGGTCCGCTGCAGAAACAGAAATAGCAACGCGAGCAGCACCGACGCGACGGCGATGATGACGACGGTCGACCCTCTGATGCGGAGGCCGGCGACGGTGAGCGCCGGCACCCCGTGTGACACCGAGAACCCCTCGGCGTACTCGACGAACATCACGCCCTCGAAAAACAGCATCAGGCCGAGCGTGACGAAGATGCCGAGCAGGATCCGGTCTTCCCCCTCCTGTCGGTAGACCAGCGAGAGCAGCGTCCGGTCCACTGCCACCCCGACGGCCGCGACCACCGCCACGCCACCCACGGCGGCGACGGCGACGTTCGGCGAGACGGCCAGAAACTCGGAGGTCGCGATCAGCGCGATCAGCGCGAAGGCACCGATCGCGATGTTCAGGACGTTTCCGAGGCCGAACACGAGCGTGATCCCGGAGCCGAGCAGCGCGAACAGCAGCCCACGAGCAATCGCGTCGACGAATACCTCCACCAGCGTCGTGCTCGCCATGAGATAGTTCGCACCTCTGCACGTACCACTTTATACTTTTCCCGGGCGACGCGGGGTGGGGCGGTACCGATCCAGCCTGATACACACCCGGACGTGATTTGCCTCAGTCATCTCGACACAGATCGGGACTTTCAGGGTCGATACTCGTGGATATCGTGCCCTGATATCTAACAGAGTCACGTCTGGCTGTATAACCACGACTCTTATGCAGCGGCCTCCAATAGGGGTCAGACATGCAGACACTCACGCTGGGGCCGGCCGGGACCTACTCCCACCGGGCGGCGAGCGCGGTCGCGGATCCGGAGTCGATCGAGTTCTCGGAGTCGGTGTCGGCCATCGTCGAGGCGGTGGCGGGCGGCGACGCCGACCGGGGGGTCGTCCCCGTCGAGAACAGCATCGAGGGGTCGGTCACGGAGGCGCTGGACGCCTTCGCCGAGTACGAGGTGGCGGTGCTCCGGGAGGTCGTGACGCCGATCCGCCACGCGCTGCTCGCCCAGGACGAATCGTTCGGGACGGTCGCCAGCCACGCGCAGGCGCTGGCGCAATGTCGCTCGTACCTGGACGATCATTACCCCGACGCCGACCTGGAGGCGGTCGCGAGCACCGCCCGCGGCGTCGAGCGGGCGCGCGAGGAGCCGAGCGTGGCCGCGATCGGTCATCCCGCCAACGCCGACGACGTGCTGACGGCCCTGGCCGAGGACATCCAGGACCGCACCTCGAACGCGACCCGCTTTCTCGTCGTCGGGCCGATCGAGGAACGCTCCGACGCCGGCGGCAAGACCTCGATCATCGTCTACCCGAACCGGGACTACCCGGGGCTGTTGCTGGAACTGCTCAAACCGTTCGCCGAGCAGGACATCAACCTCACGCGCGTCGAGTCCCGCCCCAGCGGCGAGCGCCTCGGCGACTACGTGTTCCACGTCGACGTCGCGGCGGGCCTCTACGAGGACCGGTCCGTGGCTGCACTCGACACGGTCGAGGAGATCGCACGCAAGGGCTGGGTCCGGCGGCTCGGCTCCTACGATACCGAGACGGTCGTCGAATAATGTCGGCTCTCCGGTGCCGGGACCGGCGGTGACGCCGGTCCAGCACGCCCCACTCATAGTGATTGTTGTGACTCTTTACCACCGGGCATTCGTTAGACGCCAGTTTCGGGCCGTGAAACCGCCGTTAGTGTGATGTAGCGCCGAAAATAATCGCAACAATCACTATCAGTCGGTTTCGACCGACTTGGGGGCCAACCGGCGGGCCGGGTCGGCCGCGGGCTCCGACGGCGGCTCCTCGGACCCGCGGAACGTGAGCGTGACGACGGTGCCGCGGGGCTCGCGGTCCGCAAAGGAAACTTTCCCGCCCATCGCCGAGACGAACCAGTACACCAGCCAGAGCCCGAGGCTGCTCCCGTGTTCGAGCTGCGTCTCGTGGCCGTCCCGCAGGATCTCCTGTTCCGCTGGCGGGATTCCTGGCCCGTTGTCGGCGACCGACAGCCGGACCGCCCCGTCTTCGACCTCGACAGCGACCGCGGCGCGCGGGCTCTCGCTGTCGTTGTGCTGTAGGGCGTTCTCGACAACGTTCCTGACGGCCGTCTCGAGGGCATTGTCGTCACTCGCCAGGACGAACGCGCGCTCGGGTGCGTCCAGGCTGACCTCGGCCTCGGGGAACTCCCCGCGGTACGTTTCGACGATCGACTCGACGACCGACACCAGGTCACAGGAGACGAGCGCGGCGTCGTCAAAGCGCATCGACGCCTGGATGTGCCGGGCCTTCTCGCTGACGTCCTGAAGGCGTTCGCCGGCCTCGAGGATCCGCTCGACGGACGTGGTCCGGTCGATGTCGGCCGTGGCGAGCTGGTCGGCCTCGCCGAGGATGATCGTGAGTTCGTTGCGGAGGTTGTGCCGGAGGATGCGGTTGGTGACGCTCAGGCGCTGCTCGTGATCTTTGAGTTCGGTCACCTCCCGCATGACGACGGCGTGGCCGATGACCGCCTCGCGATGGTCCGACAGCGGCGAGTACCGGACGTTGTAGAACCGCCGGATGTCTTCCATCGTCGTCACGACAGTGCCGTCGAGCTCCTCGACTGGCGCGTCGAACACCCCGTCGGCCGGCATGCCGATGTCGAGGTCGGCGTCGAGGATGCGTCTAGCATGGTCGTTGGCCTCGACGAGCCGTTTCTCGCCATCGAACACGAGCATGCCGTCGCCGAACGCGTCGGGGACGTTCCGGTAGGCGGCCGGCGAGAGGTCCAGCAGGTCGTAGCGGAACAGCGCCAGCGCGAACAACACCCCCGAGAGTGCGAGCGTCGAGGAGGTGGGATCGACCGGCGGCGCGATGTCCAACTCGAGCACAACCGGGATGTTCGCGAGGGCCGGAATGAATCCGGCCACGAACATCAGCACCGCCTGTTTCCGGTAGATCCGGTCCGAGTTGATCGCCACTGCCCCGAGGATGATGAACGATATCGCGAGCAGGGAGTAGCCGTACGCGAAAGTGATCCAGTACCACGGACCGGCCTCGGAGACGTACACCGACGCGTTGCCGACCTGCTCGACCGTCGCCGACCGCCAGTACAGGTGGTGAGCGTCGTTGGTCCACACTGTGACCGCAGTCCCGAACGGGACCGCCAGGAGCAGGGCGTACACCCACCGGTGCAGGTACCGGCCGTATCCGGCGTACTTCATCGCCACCACCAGGTACGCGACCGGAGCGATCGGTGCGGAGACCGACAGAATACGGATGAAAACGGACACCTGGTCGATGTCAGTGAACCCGAAACTGATCGCGTGTGGGATCGACCAGCCGGCTGACGCGATCATCATCACGGCCAGCGGCCAGGCCATCGGATCCGGTCGCTCCCGGAGGGCGGCGACTGCAACCGCCAGCGAGACTGCTCCGCTGACGAAGACGACGACGGACAGCGGCGTTAACGTCCAGCCCATTCTTTCCCTGGTCCGCTACGCAGGAGGGATAACACCCCGGGCGTAGTAAAGTTGTGGCCGAAACGGCCTAGACGACCGTTCTGCCTGATCGGCTCTGCCGCCCGAGAGCCCGGGAAACCCCCCACAAGCCGCTTATAAAGAAAATGCATGTGAGTGTGTAACAGACACCGTATCGGGGTGCGCTGGCCGGTTGGACTGTTCGCAACCAGTAGTTTTATATAGAATCACAATCAATCTACGTTTGACTATGGCTCAGCAGATGGGTAACCAGCCCCTCATCGTCCTTTCGGAGGAAAGTCAGCGTACGTCCGGGAAAGACGCCCAGTCAATGAACATCACGGCCGGCACGGCCGTGGCCGAGTCCGTACGGACCACACTCGGTCCGAAAGGGATGGACAAGATGCTCGTCGACTCGACGGGCAGCGTCGTCGTCACGAACGACGGCGTCACCATTCTCGACGAGATGGACATCGAGCACCCGGCGGCCAACATGGTCGTCGAGGTCGCCCAGACCCAGGAGGACGAAGTGGGCGACGGTACCACGACGGCCGTCGTGATCGCCGGCGAACTCCTCTCGAAGGCCGAGGACCTGCTGGACCAGGACATCCACGCCTCGATCCTGGCCCAGGGGTACCGCCAGGCCGCCGAGGAGGCCAAGCAGATCGTCGAGGACATCTCGATCGAGGTCGACGCCGAGGACGGCGAAACCCTCGAGAGCGTCGCCTCCACGGCGATGACCGGCAAGGGCGCCGAGGGCTCGAAAGACTGGCTCGCGGAGCTGGTCGTCCGGGCCATCCAGGCGGTCGCCGACGAGGACGGCGTCGACACCGACAACGTCCAGGTCGAGACGGTCGTCGGCGGCTCCATCGACGAGTCCGACCTCGTCGAGGGCGTCATCGTGGACAAATCGCGCGTCCACGAGAACATGCCCAAGTTCCAGGAAGACGCCGACATCGCGCTGCTCGACACCGCAATCGAGGTCCCCGAGACGGAGATCGACACCGAAGTGAACGTCTCGGACCCGGACCAGCTCCAGGAGTTCCTCGACCAGGAGGAAAAGCAGATCCGCGAGATGGTCGACGCCATCGTCGACTCCGGTGCTGACGTCGTCTTCTGCCAGAAGGGCATCGACGACATGGCCCAGCACTACCTCGCCCAGGAGGGCGTCCTGGCGGTCCGCCGCGCCAAGAAGTCCGACATCGGCGCGCTCGCGCGCTCGACGGGCGGTCGCGTCGTCTCGAACGTCGTCGACCTGGCGGCCGACGATCTGGGCTTCGCCGGCTCCGTCACCGAGAAGGAGCTCGCCGGCGACGAGAAGATTTTCGTCGAGGACGTCGAGGACGCCAAGGCGGTCACGCTGATCCTCCGCGGCGGCACCGAGCACGTCGTCGACGAGGTCGAGCGCGCCATCGATGACGCGCTGGGCGTCGTCGCCGCGACGCTCGACGAGGGCAAGGTCGTCGCCGGCGGCGGCTCGCCGGAGACCGAGCTCTCCCTGCAGCTGCGCGATTTCGCCGACAGCGTCGGCGGCCGCGAGCAGCTCGCCATCGAGGCCTTTGCGGACGCCATCGACGTGATCCCGCGCACGCTCGCCGAGAACGCCGGGCTCGACCCCATCGACTCGCTGGTCGAGCTCCGCAGCGAGCACGACGCCGGCAACACGACCTACGGCCTCAACGCTTACACCGGCGAAGTCGCCGACATGAGCGAGGAAGCGGTCGAACCGCTGGGCGTCAAGACCCAGGCCATCGAGTCCGCCACCGAGGCGGCCGTCATGCTGCTGCGCATCGACGACGTGATTGCTGCTGGCGACCTCAAGGGCGGCGGCAGCGACGACGACGAGGACGAGGGCGGCCCCGGCGGTCCCGGCGGCCCCGGCGGTATGGGCGGCGGCATGGGCGGCATGGGCGGTATGGGTGGCATGGGCGGCGCAATGTGAACGGGGTCGAAGACCTCGTCAAATCGAGCGGCCTCGCCGCGGGACAAGGCCGGCCCGAGCCGACCTACTCACCCACTGACGCTCAGCGGTTGCGGAGCACTGCGAGCGCGTCGCTGGCGGCCGGCGTCGTCTCGTAGCCGCGCTCGCCAGCGACGGTCGTCTCGGCGAGCAGCCCCGCCGCCCGGAGCTCCGCGAGCAGCCCGTGGAGGTCGCTCTCGCAGAGATCGTACGCCGACAGCAGCGTCCGGACCGCGAGCGGCCCGTCGGCGTCGAGTTCGAGCAACAGCCCCAGCGCGCACTCGTCGGGGACGGCGACCAGCAGTGTCCGCACGTCGGGCGGGAGCTGGCGCGCGGCGGTCCGCAGCGGCGATTCGTCGACCGGTTCGAGCGACGCCGTCGGCAGGTACTGCGTTTCCCCCGTGGCGGGGTCGCGCACCAGGCTCGACTCCGCGGACCCCTTGAGCAACAGGAAGCGGTCGCCGTCCTCGTCCTCGACGGTCCGGCGTGTCGTCACGGCGTCTCGGCCTCCGGGTCCCTGTTGTCGGCCACCGGATCGGCAGTTGTTTCGGGATTCTCGTCAGCGTCGTCCGCCGCCCCCTCGCGCTCTCCGTCGATGTCGTGGTCGAACTCGCCAGCGTCGATCCTGGTTTTGAGCCGGTAGATACGGTAGCAGGCGTAGCCGAGCGCGGCGGCGCCGGGGACGAGCAGGCGGGCGGCCAGCGAGTAGTCACCCCAGAACAGCGCGACGAGGCTGCCGATCGTACAGACGATAATCGCGATCTTCAGCAGGCCGACGATCTTCCAGAAGCGAGCGCGCAGCTCCGGATCGACCTGGTTGTAGTTGTCGGCCGGCGTCGACACCTCCGGGGACGGCACCTCCGGGGACGGCACCTCCCGGTCGGGCGTCTCCGGGGAGACGTCCTGGGGGGTCGGATCCGGGGGGTCGCTGGCGGACGGATCGGTCACACAGCCCCGTAGGGGCGTCAGCGCAAAATTGGTTCGGATCTCTCGCGGCCGCGACGGGCGAAGCTGGGCTGTCCCGCTGCCGCGTCGCTTTGCTGCCAGATCGGTGCCCCCGTCTTCACCGCATCTCGTCGAGTTCCGTCCCGTCGCTCGCCTGGATCCACGCGAGCGGGTTCTCCGTGTCGTAGAGAACGATGCCCTCTTCGTCCTCGTAGGCCCCTGTCGCGTCGAGGGCGCCCTCCTCCTCCGGCGACCGCGTTGCTTTCACGCGCGTTTCGTCGGCCGACCGCTCCCTCCGGTCACCCATACTGTGTGGTGTGATGGCACACCCCGATATATGCTTTCCGGCTCCGGTCACACTGACCTCCCGGCTGGCGCCGGAAGCGTTGTCGCGACAACATGTCCACGAAAACCACTACAGACGCTCACACACCGGATCGAGGTGCGCGATGCCGACGACTGCGACCACGTCTCCCTCCTGCTGGAGGTCCGAGAGGCGGCTCGCCATGTGCTGATCGCGGGTCCGGTCGCGGACGCGGGCGGTCGTAGGCTGTTCGAACGTCTCAGCGATGGTCCGGGCGCGCTCCACCTGCGCGCGCTCGTCGCGGGCCTGCGCCATCGGCGGGTCCGTCCACGCACAGTCGTGCGCTGCCGGGTCGCTGACGTCGAAGCGGACTCCGATTGTCCTCGCGACAGCAGCGGCGAGGCGACAGCCGACGGCGCGTTTCGTGACGCCCGCGAGGCTGCTGAGGACCGAGCGTGCGGTCGACAGCGACACGTCCTCGCCGAGGAGGTTCCGGACCAGGCGGGCGACGAAGCCCGGATCGGGGCCGTCGATGCCGACCACGCGATCGGTCGCGGCCGCCTGGATCGCCGCGCTCATCTCGCCGCCGAAGCGCGGCGGCGTCCGCCAGTCGTCGGCGTCGAAGTCGTACAGCGGGACGGCGACCGGCGGCAGCTCTAGCGCGAGTACGGCCGGGTCGACCTCGTCGAGCACGGCCCGGATCCGGTGCTTGCTCGCCGGGTGGTTGTGGACGACGCCGACGAGCGTCACGTCACCCGCGTCGGTTGCGTCGTCAGCTACCCCGTCGCTGGCGTCGTCGCTGCTGTCGTCACTCCCGAGTCGACGCACGTACTCGCCCGTGAGTCGCGGGTCGGCTGCGCCCCTATCCATCGTGGTAATCCCTGCTTTCGTGGACCGGCTCCGGCTGCGGGTTGCCTCGCCGCAGTAGCAGCGTCGTTGTCACTCCACAGCGGAGTGGGTAGTATAGGCTTTACGGGAGCGAAACGCGGGACTGTTCGTGGGTTCCTGGATCGCCGGATCAGCTGTAGCGGCCCCGAGAACGGGATTGCGGGCGGAAAGGGCTCGTTACGACCGCGGCGCGTGGGAGTAGAAACAACCAACTGGCCAGTATCGCGCAGGAACTGTTCCGACAGCCATAAGGCGTGGCTAGCGAAGGGGCAACTATGCGTCGTCGGCGATTTCTCGCGCTTGCTGGCGCAGCCGGCTCGACTGCCCTGGCCGGCTGTACCATCGAGGCGGCATCGGAGAGTGAACGGGGACAGGGCCCGACGATCACGCTGGAACCGGTCGTCGAGGGAGTGACGTTTCCGACCGGGCTGGCGTTCCTGCCAAACGGCGACCACCTCGTCGCCGACCGGTTCGGGGTGGTAATGCGACACACAGGCGACGGCCTGATCGAGCGACCATTCCTGGACCTGCGCGATCGGATCGATCTGGACCCCGAAGGGGAAAAAGGACTACTCGGGATGGCGCTCCACCCCGAGTTCGCCGACAACCGCAGATTCTACGTCCGCTACAGCGCGCCGCGCCGCGAATGGATGGACGAGCGCCGCTCGCATACGGCGGTGCTCTCGGAGTTCGAGGTGACAGCGGACCTGACAGGCGTCGTGCCCGACTCCGAACGGATCGTGCTGGAGATCCCCGAACCCGGTGCCCAGCACAACGCCGGCGACCTCGCGTTCGGCCCGGACGGCTACCTCTACGCGTCGCTGGGCGACGGCCAGCGCAGCGACCTCGACGAGAAGGCGACGGGGGAGGACACGTTCTGGTGGTACGAGCAGGGGACGGCGGCACAGAACACCGAAGACAACCTGCTCGGAGGGATCCTCCGCATCGACCCCGACGACCCCAGCGGGAATCGGGAGTACGGCATCCCCTCGGACAACCCGCTAGTTGGCGAGCGCGGCCGCGAGGAGTACTACGCCTGGGGGCTGCGCAACCCCTTTCGGATTTCCTTCGACGGCGAGGACCTGTACGTCGGCGACGTCGGCGAGCACACCCGCGAGAGCGTTTACCTCGTCGAAGCCGGCGACAACTGCGGCTGGCCGGTTCTCGAGGGCTCGTCGTGCTCGCCGCCGGCGCCGCTGGGGCAGTCGCTGGCGGACAACCCGCTGAACGTGTTCAACCCCAGGACCTGGCAGACCCAGGTCAACCGGATCTCGCCGTACAAGGTGTGCCCGACGCCGGACGGCGGCTCGCGGGACTTCCGGGCCCCGATCGTCGAGTACCTGCGGCCCGGCTCCCGGGCCGTCACCGGCGGGTTCGTCTACCGCGGCGACCGGATCCCCGAACTGCAGGGGCAGTACGTGTTCGGGGACTTCATCCCGCCGGCGCCGCTGTTCGCCGCCGGGCGCCCGGGCGACGGGAGCCGTCCCTGGCCGCTGCAGGAGCTGGTCGTCGACGACACCGACAGCGGGCGGGTCAACGAGCTACTGATCTCCTTCGCCCGAGACTCCGATGGCGAGGTGTACCTGCTCACCGCCCAGGGCGGCGAGGGGACCGGGAAGGTCAGGCGTCTGGCTCCGGCGTAGCGCCGGGCCCGTCGATCCGGGGGCCGAGTAGCGCCGTCCACGCGAGCATCCCGCCGGCACAGAGCGCCGTCCAGCCGCTGATCGCCGCGAGGGTGTACAGCGGCGCCCGGAACGGCGTCGCTATCGGCCCGCCGAACGCGCCCAGCGCCAGGATCAGCACGACGATAGGGGCGACGCCCGCCGCGACGGCCGGGCCGAGCCCGAACCCCTGCCGGCGGCCCAGGTACAGCCCGGCAGCGAACGGCGGCACCAGAAACATGATCGCGAGCGCGAGGTAGCTCATCAGCGTGCTCCCGCGGATGAACTCCTCCCGGAGCAGGATCGCGACACCGACGACCGTGAACCCGATCGCCATCGCCACGACCGCCGCGACCGCCGGCACGAGAACCCGTTCAACGACGTCTGATTCCCCGACCGTCGACCACAGGTCCTGAACGCGCTGGCTCATCCAGTTGCTGTCCTTACGAGTGGCGGCGCTTTACTCTGACGCCTTCGACTCGCCGGACGATCCCGGCCGGCGTCGCCCCGAGACTGGCCCTCGCGCGTACGCACCCGAACGTGCTCGAACGTACGTGACAGTGCCGTTCACACCTGATTGTCAGATGTATTCTTTACGAATGTGTAGAAATGTATCTGGTATGTACCTTGATTTCTTATGAGCCTGTTACATTCGATCAGATACATAAGTATTACATAACCAGGGTGGTCAGACCATGTCATGGTACAGGGTAACAGCGGTAAGGCGGAGTCGCACGGGGCAGGCAACGCAGGAATCAGCCGGCGCAGCGTGCTCAGGGCGACGGCTGGCGCCGTCGTAGCGGGCGGTCTCGTTGGTGTCGGTGCGGCGGAGGAGCCCGAGGAGTACAACGTCGGGATCAAGACCGGCGCGAAAGGGCAGGGGACAGCGGCCGCCAAGCGGGCAGCCGACAACGTCCGCAAGACGATCGACTTCGGCGACATCGGCAGGACCGTCGTCGGGGAGTTCTCCGCGCAGGCGCGGGAAGCCCTGGAGAAAAACCCCAACATCGAGTTCGTCGAGCCCAACGGCACGGCATACAAGCTCGGCGAGAAACTCCCGGTCGGCATCGACCGGGTGGATGCCGACGTGCTCCACTCCGAAGGGACAACCGGCAGCGGGGCGACGATCGCCATCCTCGACACGGGCGTCGACGACGACCATCCGGACCTGGCCGACAACGTCGATCCGTCGCTGGGCGCGGCGTTCGGCTCCTCGTGTGGCTCCGAATCGGGCGGCTGCCGGTTCGGCCGCGAGGGGTACAACGGCAACGACTGTAACTACGAGTGGTCCGACGACGACGACCACGGGTCGCACGTCGCCGGCAGCGCCGACGCCGTCCGTGGCAACAACGAAGGGGTCGAGGGCGGCGTCTCGACCGAGGCGACGATCATGCCGGTAAAGGTGCTCAGCGGCTGTGGCTCGGGTTCCTACTCCGACATCGCCGATGGGATCAGGTACGCCACCGACAACGGCGCGGACGTCATCAACATGTCGCTCGGGGGGGACTCGGGCGACTCGACGCTGCAGAACGCCTGCCAGTACGCCTACGACAACGGCGTCGTTCTGGTGGCCTCGGCCGGCAACGACGGCCCCTGTTCGGACTGCGTGGGTTATCCCGCAGCGTACAGCACGGTGATGGCAGTCTCGGCAATCGATCCGCGGGACGACACGCTGGCGGACTTCTCCTCGACCGGCCCCGAGGTGGAGATCACCGCGCCGGGCGTCGACACGCTGTCGACGATCCCGCCGGAGAGCGACGACGGCTCGACGTACGCCGACGGCTACGAGGAGTTCTCGGGGACATCGATGTCCTCGCCGCACGTCGCCGGTGGTGCCGGCCAAGTCGTGGCGTCTGACGATACCCTGAGCAACGCCGACGTCCGCCAGCGGCTGAAAGACACCGCCGAGGATCTCGGGCTGGCATCGAACGAACAGGGCGCCGGCCTGCTCGACGCCGAAGCCGCGGTCGGCAGCGGTGGCGACGCCGCGCCCTCCGTCTCGTGGGTCAATCCCGCCGACGGCGATACCGTGAGCGGGACGATCACGATCCAGATCAGCGCCTCCGATAGCGAGGACAGCGACGACTCGCTGGACGTCACGTACAACGTCGACGGCGGCTCCTCGCGGTCGACGAGCTACAACTCGACGTCGGGCTACTACGAGGATTCGCTGGACACGACCCAGTTCTCCGACGGCGACCACACCTTCGAGGCCAACGCGACCGACTCGGCGGGCAACACGAGCACGTCGAGCATCACCGTGACGACGGACAACACCGAGAGCGCGCCTGTCGTGGACTCGCTCTCGGCCAGCGAGGTCGAGACTTCGGACGGCGACGCCGAGTTCGATGTCAGCTGGGACGTCAGCGATTCGGACGGCGACCTCTCGTCGGTGGACCTCACGCTGACCGACGACACTGCCGGCGAGACCGAGGACACCGCCTCCATCAGCGTCTCGGGCTCCAGCGCCAGCGGCACCACCCGCCTGGTCGCCGCCAGCGACGACGGTTCCGGCAATTCCTACACCGTCGACGCGACCGTCACCGACTCAGCCGGCAACACAGGCTCGGGATCGACGACTGTCAGTGAGACCGAGGACACCAACAGCGCGCCGAGCGCGAGCATCGACGGCCTGAACAACCGCTCGAACCCGCGCTGGGACCGCTACGAAGTCGACTGGAGTGCCAGCGATGTGGACGGCAACCTCGACACCGTCGTCGTCGAGATAGTCGACTCCTCGGGCAACACGCTCGACTCGGTCACTAACAACGTCTCCGGTTCCTCGGCCTCCGGCGTCGACGAGGTCCGGTCGAAGAGCAACGGGACGGAGATCGTCGTCACCGCGACCGACACCGACGGCGCCAGCGGCTCCGATTCGCGGTCGATCTGACGGACTGCAAGTCGACGGCGGACGGCCAGTCTTGCCGGTCCGCGCCCCGTTCCCGGCCCGCAGAGACGTACTTTTTCGGTCCTGGCCCCTGAACGATTAGCTATGAGCCTCGAAGCAACGCTCGACGCCAGCGTCGACGGCGCCGTCGAGTTCGAGTTCCGTGTGCGCAACACCGGCGACGAGCCGGTCGAACTGCAGTTCCGCAGCGGCAAGGTCGCGGATGTCGCCGTCCTCGACGACGGCGAGGAGGTCTGGCGCTGGAGCGCCGGCCGGATGTTCACCCAGGCGCTGCAGTCCCGGACGCTGGATCCGGGCGAGTCGGCCAGCTACCAGTTCACCTGGGAGGACCCACAGCCGGGGACCTACACCGCCCGAGGGACCCTCGAAGCCGAACAGGACGCCGAGGCGACGACGACGGTGACGGTGTAGCTCCCGACCGACGACGACGGTGACGGTGTAGGTCTCGACCGACGACGACGGTGACGGTCACGGTGTAGCTCCCGATCGACGACGAGGTGACAACCATTTTATAGCGGCTCGTCGAACAAAGAGGTATGAAAGGACGAATCAAGCGTGCACTGAGTCGGGCGCGGTACGCAGCGATCGGTGCGGCAGTCGGCGGCGCTATCGGAGGACTGTTCAGCAGGAACGCGGCGAGCACCGGCGCGGCAACCGGAGCACTGATCGGCGCGACGTTCGCGGAGAAGCGCGCCTCGGCCGGCGGCTGGCTCGATGGGATCACCGGCGGCGACGAGGACGAGGGCTCGCCCGTCGAAGGCGTCGTCGAGAAAGTGAAAGCCCGCCGAAGTACCGAATCGGACTGACCGGCCGCCGCCCGCGTGAGGGCGGTCCGGCACAACGGGCGTGGGGCCGCCTGCAGCCCGCCAGGTCACTCCTCGTCGATCGGGTCGTACGTGTGCTCGCGGGTGGGGAACTCGCCGGTTTCGACCTCGGTGACGAACTGCTCGACCGCCGAGCTGATCGCGTCGTCGAGGTCGACGTACTCCCGGGCCAGCGACGGCGAGTGCTCGCTGAGGCCGAGCATGTCGGTGATTACGAGTACCTGGCCGTCGACGTGGCGGCCGGCACCGATCCCGATGGTCGGCACCGGGATCGCCTCGGTGACCCGGCGGGCTGCTTCCTCGGAGACGGCCTCCAGCACGACTGCGAACGCGCCGGCCTCGACGAGCTGATCGGCGGTGTCGACCAGCGCGTCCGCCGCCGCGGAGGCGTCGTGGTCGCGGCCCTGGACGAAGGCGCCGCCGATCTGGTTCATCCGCTGGGGCGTGAGCCCGACATGGCCCAGCACCGGCATCCCGAGTTCGGTCAGCCGGTCGACGATGTCGATTGTCGTCTCGCCGTAGGGTGCGGTTTCGAGCTTCACGGCGTCGGCGCCGGCCTCCTTCATGAACCGGCCGGCGTTCTCGACGGACTCGGCCATCGAGGTGCCGTAGGAGAGAAACGGCATGTCCGCGACGACCATCGCCTCGTCGGCGGCCCTGTCGACGGCGGCGGTGTTCGACAGCGCCTCCTCCAGCGTTAGCGGGATCGTGTCCTCGTAGCCGTGGTGATTGTGCCCGGCCGAGTCCCCGACCAGAATCATGTCGACGCCGCCGTCGTCGACCCGCCGGGCGATCGGCGCGTCGTAGGCAGTCAGCATCGTCAGCGGAACGCCGTCGTCGTACTTCGCCTGGATATCCTGGATCGACGTTCGGGACATACGGGCCGCTACTGCGCCGACTCACTTGATTGTTCACCGCACGTGACTCCTGGCGTCGATCGGGTCGTCTCCAATTCTCGAACCACAACCACTACCTTCGCACCCACTGACCGACACGTATGCAACTGGGCGTCATCGGACTCGGACAGATGGGGCAGATCGTCGTCGACCGCCTGCTCGCCGTGGGCCACGACGTCGTCGCGTTCGACATCGACGAGGAGGCTGTCGCGTCGGTCGCCGAGGCGGGCGCGACACCCGCAGAATCGATCCCGTCACTCGCCGATGAACTCGGGTCGGAGAAACGCATCTGGCTGATGGTCCCCGCCGGCGACCCCGTCGACGCCGCGCTGGACGAACTCGACCCCCACCTCACCGACGAGGATGTCGTGATCGATGGCGGCAACTCCCATTTCGAGGCGTCGGTCCGCCGAGCGGAGTCGACCTCGGCCGCCTACCTCGACTGTGGCACCAGCGGCGGCCCCGCCGGCGCCGAGCTGGGCTTCTCGCTGATGATCGGCGGCCCCGAGTGGGCCTACGAGGCCTGCGAGCCCGCCTTCGACGCCGTCGCGACCGGCCCGACGGGCCACGACCGGATGGGGCCCTCTGGGTCGGGCCACTACGTCAAGATGGTCCACAACGGTGTCGAGTACGCGCTGATGCAAGCGTACGGCGAGGGGTTCGAACTGCTCCAGGAAGGCCGGTACGACCTCGACCTCGAAGCGGTCGCCCGGATCTGGAACAACGGCGCAGTCATCCGGTCGTGGCTGCTGGAACTCTGCGAGGAGGCGTTCCGCGAGGAGGGGTCAGATCTGGGCGACGTCGCCGACCACGTCGCCGGGGGGTCGACCGGCACTTGGACCGTCCAGGAGGCGCTCGCACAGGAGGTCCCGCTGCCGCTGATCTACGCCGCCCTCGCCGAGCGGTTCGACAGCCGATCCACCGGCGACGACCCGGGCCGGTTCTCCCGGCGGCTGGCCAACCGCTTGCGGTACGGGTTCGGCCGGCACGAGGTGCACCGTCACTAGCCACCGAACTTGACTTCCTCCCCGCCCTGAAGGGCGAGGCTTCCGCTGGCTATCCGTCACTCCGCGATCACACGCCGGTCGAGTACCGGAGCAGACCGGCGACGCCGCCGAACGCGGTCAGCAGCTGTTCACCCTTCTCGAAGTCAGTCGAGACGAAAATCGTCTCGGTGCCGCGCTGGTTTGCGATCTCCATGAGATGGTCGATGGCGTCCTCGCGTTCGCCCTCCTCGACGGTTTCGCCGCAACGCGAGCAGGTGTGCCCGCCGGCGGACTCGTCGCTGTCGAGGAACTCCCGCTCCTCGTGGCCGTTGGGACACTCGTAGGTGACGACCTCCTTCCGGAGGTCCTCGCTGATGAGCAGGCGGTCGACCGACCCCATGACGAGGTTCTCGCGGGTGGGCTCGAACCCGTAGGTCGCCGTGTCGCCGTCGTGGAGTTCCTCGAAGAACTCCTCCATCACCTGCTTGTCCTGGAGGATCTCGTGTTCGGCGAGCACCTCGCTGGCCTCGTCGACGAGGTCGGACAGCCCCGACTCGTCGGTGTAGGCGACGTCGAACTTCCCCACCACCAGGTCCTGCAGTTCGTGGTGAAGGTAGTCGCCGTCGAGGAACTCGTCTTTCGTCGGTGAGGGGCCACCGACGAGGATGCCGTCTATCTCGTGGCGCTGCTCGACGAACAGGTCGTTGGCCATCCCCGCCACTTCCTGGTAGAAGTTGTCGATCGCCTCCAGGCGCAGGCGGGCGAACCGCTGGGCGGACTGGCCCCCTTTGCGCTGCTTGCCGGGCACCAGCGAGGTGGCCGATTTTACAGGATCGACGCGCTTGCCGCGCAGCCAGCCGACGTTGGCCTCCCGCCGGTCGAGGACGATCAGGCCAAAGAGGCCCTTGTCGGTGAGCATCTCCTCTAAGGGCTCGGTGAGAAACTCCGCGTCGCAGTGGTAGCGAAACGACTGGATCGGCTGGGGCGGGTTCTCCAGCACCTCGGTGATCATCTCCGTGCGGCCGCCGCCCGTGTCGACCGCCCCCGAGAACAGCACCATCCCGTTCTCGGGCGGCTTGGTGTCGTAGTACTTCAGCCGGTCTTTGATGCTTTTCAGCGCGTCCTGGACGTTCGTCCGCGTCTCCTTTGATTTGATGTTGCTCGCCTCGGAGTGTTCCTGCGTGACGTGGGCGACGACATCGCTGATCAGCCGGTCCGGCGGCACGTAGATCGTCACCAGCTGCGTCCCGGAGCCGCGGTACTCCTTGAGCTCCTCGATTACCTTCCGGAACTCGTATTTTTGTCTGTCGCTGTGCTCCTGCTCGGTCTCGCTCATTACTCGATATTTGTC
This sequence comes from Halobacteriales archaeon QS_4_66_20, assembly GCA_003021015.1. Taxonomy (GTDB): domain Archaea; phylum Halobacteriota; class Halobacteria; order Halobacteriales; family Haloarculaceae; genus Halovenus. The sequence goes on from PXRK01000028.1 coordinate 94,550, forward strand.
GGGAGCCGTGTAAGTACCTGTTGACCTCCGGCAGCCCTGCCGGCGTCCTGCCGTTCGCTCGCCCAGGGAATCCGGCCCCGATGGCCGAGACGGGTGGGTTTATATCGGACCCGTGTTTTGTCGTACATATTCGAACGATGTCGGGGTACGTCTGTACGATCGCGGGCGGGAAGGGCGGTGTCGGCAAGACGACGACAGCGATCAACATCGCCGCCGTCTTCGAGGACGGTGGGTACGACACGGTCGTCGTCGACGCCGACCTCGGGATGGCGAACCTGGGGGAGATGCTCGAGGTCGAGTTCGACATCAGTATTCACGATATTCTCGCGGGCAGCTCGACAGTCAGCGCGGCACTGACAGACGCGTCCGGCGGAATCACCGTCATCCCCGGCGAGCAGAGCCTGGAAGCGTTCGCCGAGGCCGACCCGGCCAAACTCCGGAAGGTGCTGAAGACGCTGCGCAACACCTACGATGTCGTGCTGGTCGACACCGGTGCGGGCCTCAGCCACGAGACGACGGTCCCGCTGGGGCTGGCCGACGGCGTCCTTCTGGTGACGACCCCCGACGATGTCGCCGTTAGTGACACCGGAAAGACCGCGGAGCTCGCGGACCGCGTCGATGGCACTGTCATCGGGACGCTGGTGACCCGCGTCACGCGCGAAACCGACGTCCAGGCCATCGCCGACACCCTCGACTCCCCGCTGCTCGGCGTCATCCCGGCCGACATCAACGCTGCGGGCAGGGAACCGCTGGTGATCAACGCCCCGGAGAGCAACGCGGCGGACGCCTACCGCCAGCTGACAGCCTCCCTGCGCCCTGTGTTTTTCGAGGGCGCGTCGGGCGACAGCGTCGAGCGCGTCTTCGACGAGGAGTGGTTCGTCGAGGAGGAGGAGGCGGACGAGGAGGACGCAGAAAAGGAAGAGGAAGAGGATTCGGGCATGTTCGGCGGCCTGTTCGGCTGATTGTGCACGGTCAGCGACAGCGGAAACTCCCAAGAATTTGGAAATATCCACGTACTCACGTTCTGTCCCGTATATACTCGAAACGCGATAGGCAAATAATCAACCCGTGAAACCGGCGGTACGACGATGCGGGTCGAAAATTGACATCCTCCTCCGTGTAAACGCGGAGGAATCCTGAGCGTTGGAGATTTCAGGTTTGTAGTTCCACCAAGCATCCGAACGGTGAGAATCCATAGGG